>JBMTLM010000143.1:0-5479 GCA_049431185.1 Bacteroidia bacterium
CCTCGACACCCTGTTCGCCTGTTGGTTCGCCGCCAAATTAAAGGGTAAGAAACTGGTGTATGACAGCCACGAATATTTCACGGGAGTACCTGAACTGGAAGGCCGGCCCTTCGTGCGCCGGATCTGGAAATCCATTGAGCGGATGATCGTACCGCGCCTTGAAACAGTCATCACCGTGAATGAATCCATTGCCGAACTGTACCGACAGGAATATCATATTCCCGTGACGGTGATTCGCAATGTGCCCATCGCGCAAGGGTTCACCTTCGATGCTGATCACAGAGCAGCCATCAGAGCCAAGCTGGGTGTTGCTGCAAGCGAACACTTGCTCATCCTGCAAGGTTCGGGCATCAACAAGGATCGCGGAGCTGAAGAGGCCGTGCAAGCCATGCAGTATCTACAAAATACCAAACTGCTCATTTTGGGAGGAGGTGACGTATTGAACGATTTAAAGGCATTGGTAAAAAGCGCAGACATTGCAGACAAAGTGATCTTCATGCCTCGCATGCCTTATCTAGAGATGATGCAACATACTGCAGCCTGTGATTTAGGACTCACCTTGGACAAAGACACCAACATCAACTATAGATTTTCCTTACCCAATAAGGTTTTTGATTACATCCAAGCAGGCATTCCCGTGTTGGCTTCCAAGCTCGTAGAAGTGGAAAAGATCGTCAAAGGGTACGACATCGGCTATGTAATCAGCAGCCTTGATCCGAAATCGATGGCAAATGCCATCCAATCGGCGTTATCCGATACGGAAACAATTGCCTTGAAACGGAAAAATTTGCAACTTGCGCGTTTTGAACTGACCTGGGAGAACGAACTTAAAAAATTTCCAAAACTGTAGCATGATGACCCACGCGCAAACACACATTCACGTGGTGAGCTTCGATGTTCCCTTCCCACCCACCTACGGTGGCGTTATTGATGTTTTTTACAAGATCAAAGCGCTGCATGCAAAAGGCGTGAAAGTGCACCTGCACTGCTTCCAATATGGCAGAGAACGCGCTTCCCAATTGGAGGAGCTTTGTGAATCCGTCATGTATTATCCTCGCAACGTATCCAGGGCGCAATTGTTTACCAGATTGCCTTACATCGTAATCTCAAGAAACTCGGAGGCCCTCTTGCAAGAGCTGGCCAAGGATAACCATCCCATCATTTTTGAGGGTCTTCACACCTGCGGTATTTTGGATGATCCACTTTTGGAAGGCAGATTCAAAATCGTGCGTACGCACAATGTGGAAAGCGACTACTACCGCAGTCTTGCCAAAGTGGAGCGCAACGTGTTTAAGCGATACTATTTCCATAATGAGGCCGGCAAGCTTGAAGCCTTTGAGCCGGTATTGGCCAAAGCAGATGCGGTGGCAGCCATTTCACGAAACGACACCCTCTATTTCGATAAGAAGTACAAGAACGCCTTTTACATCCCCGCCTTTCACTCCAACGAAAAAGTGCAAATCACACCTGGCAGAGGCAAATTTGCCTTGTACCATGGCAACCTGGCGGTTGGCGAAAACAATGAAGCGGCACTGTTTCTGGTAAACAAGGTGTTTACCGATACCGAAATACCCTTGATGATTGCCGGTTCACGTCCATCCAAGGAACTTCAAATGGCTGTGGCCAAAAAAAACCACGTGACCCTGTTGAGCGATCTTTCAACCAAGCAAATCCACCAGCTGATCAGTGATGCACACGTCAACATCTTGCCCACTTTCCAACCAACAGGCATCAAGCTCAAACTGCTTTCTGCACTCTACAACGGCCGATTTGCGTTGGTAAACGCCCCCATGGTGGAAAATACCGGACTGGAACAACTTTGTATCGTGAGCGATGACGCCACAGGTATGCGTGAAATGCTGAATGCATTGATGGAGCGAGATTTCACTGAAGACGACATCGCGTTGCGCGAAAAAACGTTACGTGAAAGTTTTTCCAATGACATCAACGTTCAAAAACTCATCAATCTTTTCGGAAACCGATGAGCTAGGCTCGTAGAAGCTCAAGAAGCTTTGAAAGGGCAACCTATTGTTCTGTCACCTTTCCCTGGTCAAACAAAATCACACGGGAGGGGAAACGTTCGATGAGCGTGTAATTGTGTGGCGCCATGACCACGGCACAACCGTTTTTACTGATTTCGAAAAACAGACGCATGATTCCATTGCTTGTCTCTGGGTCGAGGTTGCCGCTGGGCTCATCGGCCAGGATCACTTCCGGGTCATTCAACAATGCCCTTGCGATCGCTAAACGCTGCTGTTCACCCCCCGAAAGCTCGTGGGGCATCTTATACCCTTTAGATTCCAAGCCTACTTTTCCCAGTACTTCATTCACCCGTTCCTTGATGCGCTCGACATCCTTCCAGCCGGTTGCCTTCAGTACAAAAACAAGGTTATCACGAGTATTGCGGTCGGCCAACAACTGAAAATCCTGAAATACAATGCCCAATTTGCGGCGGAGGAATGGGATGTCTTGCTCCTTAAGCTGATTCAAGTGAAAACCTGCCACATGTCCGTTCCCTTGCATCAAGGGTAACTCGCCGTAGAGCAATTTGAGAAAAGAACTTTTTCCGCTGCCGGTGCGCCCTATCAAATAAACAAACTCGCCGGGCGCAATGTCGAGATTGACTTGGCTTAAGACCAGGTTTTTTTGCTGAAAGACGTTGACGTCCTTCAATGAAATGATCGGAGAGCGTTCGGTATTCATTTGTTGTTATCGAATTCCAGCTTGATCACTTTCCCAAAAGGCATTTCGCGAATCATCTCAATCATCTGCTGTTCCTTGTCGCCCAAGCCGCATTTCACCAATGCCTTCTCCGGGCGATCGACACGGAAATAAGCCAGCAACGTAAAGTTGTCGTCCCGAAGCTGAACATAATCGGGTATTTTGGCTTTGCCTTTGATTTTGAGGATGTACATCCGCAAGTGGGTTGTGGAGTTGCAAACATAACAATTTACCACGCGCGGAGGGTATTGGATGGGTGGTTTATACACCTAAAATCAAGGGTCTTTTCACCAAAGCCGTGTTGATAAATTGGCTTAGGCAGGTAATAAACCCCAAAGCGTAGCCGTTTCTTACAAGTAACTTTGCAAAGGCACCTGTTTTTTCGTTGAAAATGAACCCCAACACTTCCTTACGCTTCACTATGAAATCACTATGGATTTTATTGTTGTTAGGCACATGGCAATTGTCGTTTGCACAGCAGCAACACCCGCATTATGATCCATCACGGAAATACGATCAGGGATTGGAGCTCTTCACCAAGCAACAATACAGTGCCGCGCGTAACAAGTTCCGTGAGTTCCTTCTGGAGGAGCCGAAAGCTCCGATCAATAACCGTATCAACGCCGAGTACTACAGTGCCATCAGCGGAGCAGAGTTATATCACCCCGATGCGGAATCCGAAATCGTGGCTTTCATTGAGCGCCACCCCGAAAGCCTCAAGGCGAAAACCGCCTGGTTTGAGGCCGCCCGCGTGCTCTACAGGCAAAAGAAATTCAAAAGGGCTACCGCCTATTTTGAAAAAACCGACTTGCGTTATCTGGACAATGAGGAAATCGCCGAATACTACTTCAAGACCGGTTATAGCTATTTCAATATCGAGGATTACAATCTGGCCAGCAAGAACCTGTCGGAAATCCTGAACGTGGAATCGCGTTACAAAACCGCTGCCATCTATTATTACGCTCACGTGGCCTACCAGAAAAACAACCTCAATACGGCCAACGACTACTTCCGCAAGCTCGACTCCTCGGAGACCTTCGGATCATTGATCCCCTATTACATCATCCAAATCAAGTACGAGCAAAATCGTTTCGATGAGGTGGTGGACTACTACAAGACCATCGAGAGCCGACAGGATGTGAAAAACCGTGCCGAAATAGATCGCTATGTGGCCGAATCCTATTACGGTAAAGGTGATTACCGGCAAGCCTTGAAAATGTTTGAATCCTTCGAGCTCAGCTATCCACGCCTAAGCCGCGAAGACTATTACCAATTGGGTTATTGCCACTACCAGGTAGGCAATCACGCCAAAGCCGCCACCTATTTCGAAAAAACGGTGAACACCCGTGACGCACTGCAGCAAACAGCCTATTTCAACATGGGCGATTGTTTTCTCAAGATCAACAACAAGCAGTCGGCATACAACGCCTTCCGGTTTGCCTCGAGAGACACGTTCGATCAAAAGATCCGTGAGGAAGCGTTGTTCACCTACGCTAAACTTTCCTTCGAACTCAACTACCAGCCGGTGGCCATCAACGCCATGAACGAACTGATGACGTTGTTTCCTGAATCAAAATATAAGGACGAAGCCAATGAGATGCTGGCACAGCTGCTCATCACCACCCGCAACTACAAGGATGCCCTCGCTTCCCTCGACAAGATCCGAAGCCGTTCACCAAAGGCAAATGCCGCCTACCAGAAAGTCGCTTATTTCAGGGCCATTGAGTTGTTCAACGACAAGGATTATGAAAAAGCCATCGGGTTGTTCAACAAAGCCATCACCAACGAATCGGACCAGATGATTCGCGCCCATGCGATGTACTGGAAGGCCGAAGCCATCTACGCACAAGGCCAATACGAGGCAGCATTGAAACAATACCGGATCTTCATCTTCAATCCGCCCTCCATCAATTCACCCCTCTATAATTCGGCCCATTACAATCTCGGTTATTGCCACTTCAAACTCGAAGACTATGCCGAAGCCAACACTTGGTTCCGCAAATACCTGCGCAATCAGAAAGAAACCACCTTGACCAAATACAACGACGCCCTGATCCGTACCGGCGACGGCAGCCTGGTGTTGAAAGAATACGATAACGCCCTCAGCTTCTACGGCCAGGCCATCGATGCCAAAGCGAAAAGTTCCGATTACGCCCTGTTCCAAACAGGCATCATCCGCGGCATCCGCGGCGAAAACAACGAGAAAGCGCGCATCATGGATCGGTTGGTGAACACCTATCCGCGATCCATTTATGCAGGTGCTGCCTATTATGAAAAAGGCGAAGCGCTGCTCTCGGAAGGAAACTTCAAAGGCGCAGAAGACATCTACCGTAAAGTGAGCCGGGATTACCCGAACAGCGAATATGCACGCAAATCACTACTCAAAACCGGACTCGCCTTGTACAACCAACAAAAGGATGATGAAGCCATGACTGTGTACAAGGATGTGGTGAAAAAATATCCCGGAACCACCGAATGCGTTTCGGCCCTCACCGGCATCAAAAACATTTATGTGAGCAACGGCAACCCCGATGGCTATTTCGATTATGTGAAAGGCGTGCCGTCGGCCAATGTGAGTGCGGGCGCACAAGACTCGATCACGTATGAAGCAGCCGAACAAATGTACCTGAAGGGAGAAAGCCAAAAGGCTGCCAAGAGCTTCGAAGAGTACTTGAAGAAATTCCCCAACGGCTACTATGTGCTCAATGCACGTTTCTACAAAGCCGAATCCGACTACCGCAACAAGGAAACGAACAAG
>JBMTLM010000144.1:0-5438 GCA_049431185.1 Bacteroidia bacterium
ACTTGGCTGGGTTGGTCGGCGCCCCAGTGCCCTCCAAAGGTTTGATAACGGTTGCCATCAGCAGTGACACGGGGGTTCCCTATGAAATACTGAACCTGCATGGACAAGAGGTTATGTCAGGTACATTGATGAACGGTAGTAATGTTTTGGATATCGCTGCATTGCAACAGGGTTGTTATCATTTGCGCGTTCAAACGAATCATGGAATAGTGATCAAGAAGATCATGAAGATTTAGACTTGTGGTTAGGTCTTTTTCAGAAGTGGCGGGTGATTATCATACCGCCACTTCGCTTTTTAGGTGGTTACCATTTGACAGAATGTTGTTATCTTGGAACTCCGATGAAAAACAATCAACCGGAATTGCGTTTTGTAAGTGACTTTCCCAGGGAAGCCACCTTGCAGCTTTTGTTGGATGCCCATACGCTGTACATAGAGCTTCGTGAGGAAAAACAGCGGAACCAACATGTTTCCATAGATGAAGCCGCAGAACTATTGCGTTTACCTGCTAAAAAAGTTTTGCAATTGGTTCAGGAAGGACACATCAAACAGCCTGCCGATGGAGTGGTTTCCCGTTACCATGTGGTGCGGGTGCTTTTCGAACTCAAGCAGGCCGAATTGTTCAACTCGATTGGGTGACGCCTATTCGCCTGAAAAACAAATAAATAATTTAGTTTTTGGTCTAAGTGATTCACCTTTAATAAGGTGTCGGATTTTTGGAGTATTTGTATTACTTTTGCAATCCCGTGGAGAAATCCAATGGTGATTGTCCGATGGTGTAATGGTAACACTGCAGATTTTGGTTCTGCCTTTCAAGGTTCGAATCCTTGTCGGACAACTTAGCCCACCCTAGCGTAACCTTAGGTGGGCTTTTTTATTTTCTGGCCTACATCAACCTTTGAGGCCCTTTCGGGATTTTCTGCTTACTTCGTGGAATATTTCAATTACACATCTAACTAAAACCTGATTCATCGGTTTATTGATCAATCACCTTTAAAATACCAAACCATGAAATGTCCTACTTGTGAAGTGCCGCTTGTCATGACCGAACGTAGCGGAGTGGAAATCGATTATTGCCCCCAATGCCGTGGTGTGTGGCTCGACCGTGGTGAACTGGATAAGATCATTGAGCGCACTGCGCAATCGATGCAGACACCTGCGGCTCCTAGTAACCCAACACCACCTGCTCCAACGCCGACCTTTCAACCACATCCCCAGCCTCAGTATCATCCCAAAGGAGGTCACTACTACGGAAAGAAAAAGAAATCGTTCCTCGACGACATCTTTGATTTTTGATTCGTACCACTAAGCTTTCACTACGCTAATCAGTCGCCAGCATGGATTCCTTGTCACAAATTGTCCTGGGCGCTGCCGTAGGTGAAATATTGCTCGGCCGAAAATTGGGCAATAAAGCCATGCTCCTGGGAGCCATTGGGGGCACCCTTCCTGATTTGGATGTGATTTATAATTTTTTTGATTCCAATGCAGCCTCCCATCTGCGTGCCCATCGAGGGTATTCTCACTCGATGTTTACGCATATGCTGATTTCCGTTCCATTGGCATGGTGGAGCGTGCGCGTCAGCGACAAGATCAGGTCATTCAAGCCATGGTACCAATTTTGGTTTTTGGTTTTATTTACCCATGCGTTGTTGGATTGCTTTACTACTTACGGCACCAGGCTTCTCCTGCCATTCACCGACTATCAAGTGGCCTTCAACAACATTGCTGTGGTGGATCCGCTGTACACGACTCCATTCCTGATTTTGTTGGTGATGGCCATGTTTTTCAAGCGAACTTCGATGGCACGTCGACGCTTGGCATGGAGTGGGATTGCCATCAGCTGCACATACATTGTGCTCACCTTCGGATTGAAATACCAGGCCCATCAGATTTTCAGGGCAGATCTGGAGGAAAAGGGTATTCGCGGAGTTGAACTCAATGCGACCCCTACGATCTTCAATTCCATTTTATGGAGTGCTCAAGCCTATGATGACGATACCGTTCGTTTCGCAGAGTATTCATACCTCAGGCCTGAAATGCCGATAGAGTGGGTTGCCTATCCAAGAAATAAGCAACTGCTCGATGATTATAAAAGCCGCGATGTGGAAACCGCACTATGGTTCAGTGATGGCGTATGGTTTGTGGTTCCTTCGGAAAAGGGAACCATCGACCTTTACAGTGCAAAATTCGGCCGCATCAACTATGATACGAACAATCCTGAAGACACCTTCTTCTTTTATTGGCATATCTACAAGCGGGATGGGATTGTTTACTGCGATCAGGCCTCTCGTCGGAGAACCGAAGGCGACATGCGTGAAGCCTGGGTAAAACTTATTGACCGAATCGGTATCTGAACAATCAGTTCTAGTGGCTTCTTGTCAGTGAATCCAAAATGCGCTGCGTGGCTCCGGCGTTCTGTTGCATGAGCTGTAGGTTGATTTCGCGGATGGATTGAAGTTTGACCTCATCCATCAGTAAACTGGAGACGGTATCCTGTAAACTTTTTTGATCGTTGATCACAAAGGCGCCTCCTGCATTCACCAACTGCACCGCTTCTTGAAATCGCTCATGGTTAGGACCGAAAATCACGGGTGAGCCATATACGGCCGGCTCCAAGGTGTTGTGAATGCCCGCACCGAATCCGCCTCCCACGTAGGCCAGATCGGCGTACCGATAGAGGCGCATCAGCAATCCAATCGAATCCACCACCAGGCAATTGGCTTCGTTGTTGGTTCCATCCCATTTGGAATAGGCCACCGAACGCGAACCGAATCGCTCCATAGTGGCTTCAATACCCGATGTGGAAATCTCGTGAGGGACAATAATCATCTTCAATAAGCCATTCTGAAACTCCCTGAGTTGACTCAACAGTTTTTCGTCTGCATCCCATGTGCTACCCGCCACCAATACTTTCGAATCTTTGCACCATGTTTCAACATTGAAAAGGGATTCATTTGTTGTTGATGCAAGTATCACGCGGTCATATCGGGTATCGCCGGTGACTTCAACATTGTTGAAGCCAATTCGATTTAGAAGAGCTTTTGAAGTTTCATTTTGTACGAAAAAACGGGAAATGTAGGAAAGCATTTTTCGATGCAAGGATCCATACCATTTGAAAAAGGGCTGCTCTTCCCTGAATATGGATGAAACCATATAGGTTGGAATTCCATTTGCATTCAAAGTGGAAAGATAAAAGTACCAATACTCGTATTTTACGAAAAACGTCAATTCCGGTTTGATGATTGATATGAAGTCGGCAGCATTGGAAGCAGAATCAACGGGCAAGTAGCAGACCACATCTGCGCCAGCATAGTTTTTTCTGATTTCAAATCCCGAAGGAGAAAAAAATGAAAGCACTATCAGGTGGTTTGGATAATGTTCACGCAACCGTTCCAATAATGGCCGGCCTTGTTCAAACTCACCCAGCGAAGCACAATGGAACCACAGGCTCTTACGATTTCCATGTGCGGCCATTTGCTTTTGCAATCGAACACGCCATTGCTTTCTGCCTGCTATGAAAAGTTGTGCTTTGCCACCGAACATAGCGGCGATGCGGATGGCAAAGGCATATCCGGCAACCCCCAATCGGTACAACAGCAATTGCATCAGTAGAAATAAAACGCCTTGGGCTTCTTTTTATACAACGGCATGGTCCATCCAAGCTTAAAGCCATACATCAAATCCAGTCGCTGACCGCGGTCAATAGCCTGATCATCGAACACATAGTCGCGACGCAATTGGGTAAAACCTTGTATAAACTCGAATCCAGCATAAAAGTTGGCTAGCTGTCGATTGCTGAAATACACGAATCCGATGAATTCCTGCAGGCGAAAGCCGTTGGTAAGGCGATCGTATCCCTTTTTATAATCACCTCGCAAAGCAGGCACCGTATTGCCGATATCTTCAATGCGGATTTTGTGTTGAAGGAATCCAGGGCTTACCAAGAGCATAATACCGCTGTTGGGGTTGGGTTTTTTAAAAGAGAAAATCTTTCCGACTGCAGGACCGAAATGATATCCCCGTTCAAAAATTCGGATTTCAGCATAAAGCCCATCTAAGCCGATGATTTGCTGTTCCGGTGTATATAAATCAGACATCAATTTCGGTTCCTTAATCTGGTCTCCGAAAATAAATCCGGTGGAAAATCCATACACGAAATTCCGTTTGTCTTTATACAATACCTCCCCACCCAACATGCTGTTGCTTCCAAAACGATCTGCCAAATCGCCTCCCGGCTGGTAATAGCCAAAGGAAACGTTTAAAAAAGGAAATCGGATGATGGTGTCTCGTACGCCACTTTGTCCATATGATTGAAAACCAATAAATAACAATAGAATACTGCCGAGTATTTGCTTGGCTTGAACCATTTGATCTGTTATCAATTTCACCTCCTAAAATTAGTCAAATATTTGCCCTGACTTTAGTGGCTTGATTTAATATTCACAATATCAATTGTTTATGAATTTTACCAGTTGTTTTTTTTGAGGCACTTCATAGATGGTTGCGGTTCGCAATAGTTTTTGATTTACAAGGGTTTCGACGCCAACTTTAGGTGTCTACTTAGGCTGAATCAATATCTTTGCAACCCCAATAGAAGGAGATGCAGAAATTAGCGATGGTCGACCTGCTCGGCCAATATGAAAAAATCAAAACGGAAATTGACCAGGCGGTGCTAGGCGTGATCGCATCATCGGCCTACATCAATGGCCCTGAAGTCAAATCATTTCAAAAAGAGCTAGAGACCTACTTGCATTGCAAGCATGTGATACCTTGTGCCAACGGCACCGATGCCCTACAAGTAGCCATGATGGCATTGAAACTGGAACCAGGCGACGAGGTAATCACCGCTGACTTTACGTATGCCGCCACGGCAGAGGTGATTGGACTGTTGAGACTGAAGCCCGTATTGGTGGATGTGCTACCAGGTACTTTCACCATCGACCCTGATGCCTTGGAAAGAGCCATCACTCCGAAAACGAAAGCCATTGTGCCGGTTCATTTGTTTGGTCAGTGCGCACAAATGGAGCGCATCATGTCGATTGCTCAAAAACATAACTTGTACGTGATCGAGGATACGGCTCAAGCCATTGGGTCGGATTACCGATTCAGCAATGGCACCACGCAGAAGGCGGGTACCATCGGAACCATTGGTTGTACCTCTTTTTTTCCTTCCAAGAACTTGGGTTGCTACGGAGATGGTGGCGCCATCTTTACCAATGATGATGATTTGGCTGCACGCATGCGCATGATTGCCAACCATGGTCAAAGCGTGCAATACTATCACGATGAGATTGGCGTGAACTCGCGTCTCGATAGCATACAAGCGGCGATTTTACGCATCAAGCTGCGTCACTTGGATGCTTATGCCGCCGCCAGAAACCGTGCTGCCGCTTATTATGATAAGGCTTTTGCCAACCATCCTGCCGCTTCCATCCCCGTA
>JBMTLM010000145.1:0-5422 GCA_049431185.1 Bacteroidia bacterium
AAAACCATCACTATTGTAATGGTTTTGAAGGCACCATGTGCGGTAACGGTGGCAGATGCTTTGCTGCGTTTGCCCGCATGTTGGAGTTGACAAAGGAAGAAGTGGTGTTTAGGGCTTATGATGGAGAACACCGCGCACAAATTTTAAACTTCGAAAATGATCGATATTGGGTTGCACTGGAAATGGGTGATGTGGAAACCCTTGAAATCAAAGATGGCTGCTATGTACTCAATACCGGCTCACCGCATTTCGTCCGATTTTCTGAATCGGTAAAGGACTTGGACGTTGTTTCATTGGGCAGATCGATTCGTAACGCACCTCCTTATTCGAAGGAAGGAATCAACGTCAATTTTGCCGCTATCGCACATCCCGGAATAAACATCCGAACCTATGAACGCGGTGTTGAAGCGGAGACCATGGCTTGTGGTACGGGGAGCGTTGCCGTGGCGATTGCGGCGTATGAAGCGGGCCTCGTATCCGATTCGAAGAACATACAAGTCCATACACTGGGTGGCACATTGGAGATCTCATTTACTAAAGTTGAAGGTCGCTATACAAACATCGTTCTTACAGGACCCGCCACCATGGTGTTTCAAGGAACCATTCTGCTAGATTGAGTATGATCAAAGGAAATCGCATCACCTTGAGGGCCGTGGAACCGTATGACAGGGAAAACATGTACGCATGGGAAAACGACATGCGTAACTGGCACGTCAGTGGAACACTCTCGCCGTTCAGCAAACAAACCGTGGATGAATTCTTGCAAAATGCCAAAGAAGACATTTTCACTACCCGTCAGTTGCGTTTGGCTATCGACGTATCCGAATCAGCCAAACCTCGCACCATCGGATATATTGACCTGTTTGATTTTGAACCGCCACATCGTCGGGCAGGTGTAGGCGTACTCATCGGCCAAAACCATGATCGAGGCAAAGGGTATGCTGCTGAATCATTGGAATTGCTTTGCGATTATGCCAAAAACGTATTGAACCTACACCAATTGTATTGTCACATCCATCACGACAATCTCAACAGCATACGGCTGTTTACAAAGGCAGGCTTTTCCAATTGCGGGGATTTGAAAGATTGGACCTTTCATTCGGGACAGTGGAAAAGCGTGGGCATGTATCAAAAACTATTGAATCCTTAAAAGGTATTTTTCTTAAGAATGGCCCGTAACCGCCTCATCGGATTTGGAGCTTGGCTCGTTACGGCCTGCATGATAGGTATGTTGGCCATGCAATCGAGCTGCGACAACCAATCGAATGTATCGGAGAAGGAGCAAACCGATTCCCTCAAATACGCCAGTCTGGATCCCCACAATGGCTATGTTGGACAGGAGGCCTGCAGCAGCTGTCATCAATCCATTTACGACTCCTTCATACAAACAGGCATGGGCAAGTCTTTCGACATCGCATCGGAGGCCAAGAGCAGCGGGGATTTCAAAAAACATGCCCCCGTTTATGATCCGCATTTGAATTTCTATTACTTGCCCTACTTCGACAATGATAGCCTGCGGATCATGGAATACCGGTTGGAAGGAAAGGACACCGTACACAAGCGGATTGAAACGGTAAGCTATATTGTGGGTTCAGGACAACACACCAATTCACATATCATGAATACGTTTGGTTATCTCAACCAAATGCCGTTGACCTTTTATACGCAGAAGGGCAAATGGGACTTGCCTCCCGGCTATGAAAAAGGTGGCAATACGCGGTTCAACCGTCTGATTGGGTTGGAGTGCATGTCGTGTCACAATTCCTATCCGGAATTTATCAAGGGCTCCGAAAACCGTTACGATTTTGTGGACAACGGCATTGGCTGCGAACGTTGTCATGGACCTGGTGAAAAGCATGTTCAAGAAAAACAAGCTGGAAAAATCGTTGATGTGGTAAAGGGAATCGATTACTCCATTGTCAACCCTGCGAAATTACCGATAGATCTGCAACTCGACGTTTGTCAACGGTGCCACATACAAGGGAATGCGGTTTTACATGAGGGTAAATCGTTTTTTGATTTCAAACCAGGCATGCGCTTGTCAGAGGTCATGGATGTTTACATGCCGGTGTATGATGGACCCAAAAACGAGCATATCATGGCCTCCCATGTGGAACGGATGAAACTCAGCAAATGCTTTACAGAAACCGTGAAGCGGGCCGAAAGCATGAAAGGGGATTTGAAACCTTATAAAAACGCCATGACCTGCATCACCTGCCACGATCCTCACGTGAGTGTCAAAACCACCGGTAATGCCGTATTCAATGCGGCCTGCAGCGGCTGTCATACGCAAAGCAAAGACCCCCTATGCAGTGCAGAACCAAGCCAGTTGGCACTCAAAAAGAATGATTGTGTGTCATGCCATATGCCTTCCTCCGGCGCCACCGATATTCCACACGTTTCGGTTCACGATCATCATATTCGCATCCCAGATCAGCCACAGGATATCGAGCGTATACGCAATTTTCTAGGTATTTCCGCCATCAATAATCCTAACCCCAGCGGTGTTTCCAAGGCCAAAGCTTTCATCGCTTATCATGAAAAGTTCGGTTTTAAACGGGATATTCTCGATTCAGCCAAAAAGTACCTGCCCATGAATACCCCGGCTGAAATCAATCAACATCATCAACATATGATTCATGTGCTTTTCCTGGAAAACAACTATAAGGCCATCGTGGATCTGGTTGAAAAGATGGGTGGACTTGAAAAAAAACTGACCAAGACCTCATATGACAATGCCGAAGCGTGGACCGCTTATCGCATCGGTCAGGCTTATGCCGAAACAGGCAATCCGAAGCAGTCATGCGATTATTACTCGATTGCATACCGACTAGCGCCCTTGGTGTTGGAATTCACCAACAAGTATGCAACAGCGCTTGTTGCCGTAGGTAAAAACAAAGACGCCAAATCCCTTTTGGAACGGTTGGTTTATGAGTACCCTAAATCAGCCCCTGCCCTTTCAAACCTGGGTTATCTTTGTTTGATCGTCGATAGCGACACCGTACGAGCCAGAAAGTTATACGAACAATCATTATCGATTGACCCCGACTACGAACAAGCCATCATCAATCAAGCAGGGTTGTGGATGATGCAACAGAAAAACCAGCAAGCCGTTCTATTACTAAGCTCCTATCTCAAAAGAAAGCCTCAATCAACCAAGGCCCGTGAATTATTGAACCGCATTAAACCGTTATAAATCCATGAAGAGGAAAAGAACTTTGATCGGAGTGGGAATCATCCTTGTTTTGGGGATTTCAATCGGGTTGGCGCACTTTTACAGAAGCTTGTTGGGTCGTGACGTCTTGAATGACGATCAGCAGGAGATGTTTCTTCACATCCCTACCGGGAGTGGATTTAACGAAGTCATGGATCTGTTGATTGATTCCGGTCTTGTCAATAATCCAACGGAATTCCGCTGGCTTGCCTTACAAATGAAATACGACGAACGTGTAAGGCCTGGCAGATACAGGGTGACGCATGGAATGAATAGCCGACAGTTGATCGGGTTGCTTCGCAACGGCAAACAAGCCCCTGTTAAACTACAATTTCATAACATCAGGACCACCAAACAACTTGCAGGAACCATTGCGAGGCAGCTCGAAGTGGATTCGATGGAATTGGCGACACTGTTACAAGACAGTGTTTTTCTGGCTTCAAAGGGCCTTACCCGATTTAACGCAGCATGTTTGTTCATCCCCAACACCTATGAGTTTTATTGGAATACCGACGCCAAAAGGTTCATTGATAAGATGGAAAAGGAATACCAACGGTTTTGGAACGAGTCGCGCCGTAACAAGGCTAAAAACATCGGACTGACGCTTGCGGAAGTTAGTACGTTGGCTTCCATTGTGGAAAAGGAAACGGCCAGGAATGACGAAAAACCCACCGTAGCCGGGGTTTACATGAATCGACTACAACAAAATTGGAAATTGGAGGCAGACCCTACGCTGATTTTCGCGGCCAATGACTTCACCATTAGAAGGGTTTTGAATAAGCACAAGGAGATTGACTCCCCATTCAACACTTACAAATACACAGGATTGCCGCCTGGTCCCATTTGCATTCCATCCATATCCTCTCTGGATGCCGTACTAACTTATAAACGCCATGAGTATATGTTCTTTTGTGCAAAAGAGGACTTTTCGGGGTATCACAATTTTGCCATAACCTATCAGGAACACCTGGCCAATGCCAAACGATTTCAAAACGAACTGAACCGCAGAAAAATCACCTCTTAGTCATTGCCACAAATTGATTAATTTCGCCTGATGCACAGTATGAAGAGACTGGTGTTTGTTGCGCTGTTGATGATTGTTCATTCATCAATCACATGGGCGCAAGGCGTTCCCGTAATCCTGTTGGCTAAAAGTGACGAACAGGTGGATACCACCGGGTGCAATATTGTTCGAGAGATTACCCGAGTGCTCTACCGTGAGATCATGGAAGGCAGGGTCCGCATATGGGATTCACAAAGCAAGGACCTGGCCTTTTCCGCTGCCACCCTGCAAGCCTTGGAAAAATCAGCTGGCATTGCTTTTGTAAACCAGCAGCAGCTGTTCATTTACGAACGTTGGACACCCTCTCGACGTGAAATCACTACTATGACTGCAGGCTTTTATTTTGTGCATAGGAGCGATCGGGGCGGGGAAACCGTTTTTGGGTTTGTGGACTACAATGATGTACAAAAGCTATTTGCTTCCACACGAACAAACGCAAACGCAAGCGGCAGCTTCAGCACTACGATTGAAACCGCGTTAAAAAGTAAAAGATTCAATTACCGCCTCGTGCAATTAGGGGAACGCACCATGCAAACCCCCAGTGAAGGCCAGAACCAGTTACAATCATTCGTAGGCAACCGTGTGTTCAATGAATCCACATTGGGCTACTACCCCCTCGACAAAAACATCACCTATCTGGTTGACATTTATTCCGAAGATTTGGATACGCTTTCTTACAATGGCAAAAGAATCGCACGCCTGTTGGATGAGTTTTTCATTCGCAACAAGGAAGTGTTTTATAACATGGGCGGTGACCGCATCAGCTCTCATTTAAGCAGGAGCAAAATGCAAGTCACCAAGATCGAGGTAAATGAAATATGGCGTAAAGTGGGTACTGAAATTCTTTATGAACCTAAAAGTGTGATCATATTCGTGAATGATTCGGCATTGAACGAAATCAATGCACGCAACATCGGGGAATTTGAGTTCCGTTTCGGCGAAACCGACATCTTCGGATTCATCCGCACGCGCGAGTTCAATTACATCATCACCAAAATAAATGCGGAAACCATCGAAAGGAAAGACGCCTTCATCTACCAAAAAGGGTTGTTGAGCGGACAATGGAATCAATTGAACAGGTATGTGAGGGAGTATGAGTAGTGACCGGTGGCCAAATAAATGAGGCAGTTGAGTTATCATAAAAA
>JBMTLM010000146.1:0-5361 GCA_049431185.1 Bacteroidia bacterium
TTCGAAGTAGGCATATCCGAAGAATGCCAATCCGTTTTTATCTGAGGAAATACCTTTTACCAATACGTTGTCATCTTCGCTGGCGGTGTAATCACCGCGGCTGCTGTGGCTTTTGCCTACTACGGCCTCGGTAAAGTAATCATAGGTGCCTGACTCGGTACCTGCACCATACAAGCGAAACTCCTCATTGGGCCAACCATTGCGCACCTGGCTCCATTTGGTGATTTTGCCTTGAGACTCGGGTGCCCACATCATCTTGAGCTCCTCTACGGTCATGTCGTTTACAAAGTTGTTCTCCGGATTCACCACCACGGTCAAGCCATCATAGGCTATCTTGAGTTCGAGGTATCCGATTTTGGAACCGTTGGCGGCATCTATTTCTTCCTGCTTGATGGATCGGCTGGCGTTGTTCATGTCGATTTCACCACGGGTAAACTTCTTAAACCCACCGCCCGTTCCGGAAAGTCCAACCGTTACTTTCACATTTGGCTGAACAGCCCTGAATTCCTCAGCAATGGCTTCCGTGATTGGGTAAACAGTGGAGGATCCGTCGATGCGAACCTCACCTGCAAGACCTTTAGCGTCTTCTGATGCTTCTTTTTTTCCACCACATGCCGAAATGACACCCATGAATAGGATACCAACAATCAGGTTTAAATATTTGATTTTCATATTTTTAATTCGATTTATGTTAATTGAATATTAATTTGATGCAAAACTCTTCCGAGGCTATTGCTGTAACATTAATCCAATGTTAAATATTTGTTAATTCGACTAGGTCGGTGGACGTTTGAAGACCGTGACAAATATCACGATTGTTACAAGTTTGTCGTTTTAACTTTGCGTTAAATTAATCGACCCTTCAGGTTGTTTAAATAACAAACATTCAGCTTATTATGGATTCATTCAACGACATCATCCAATCCGAAAAACCTGTATTGGTGGACTTTTACGCCACATGGTGTGGACCTTGCAAAATGATGGAGCCTATATTGAAGGAATTGTCGGGTATGGTGGGGGAGAGTGCCCGGATTCTGAAAATTGATGTTGATCGGAATCCTGCTGCAGCCTCCGCCTTTAATGTCATGGGAGTTCCCACATTGATCATTTTCAAGAAAGGCAAAGTCGTTTGGAGGGAATCAGGTATTGTGGACGCGACTACCTTGAAGCGCCATCTCGAAACAGCAGGACATTCCTGATCATTCACCATGTCCATGCTTCTGATTGGGAAGCATGTTTTTGATGTTCCATTCCACTTTGTGGACGAAAGGTGCCTTGCGCTCAGGGCATGCACCAATCAAGCACACTGAGCAAGATTTTGGCGGAACGCAGGGGTCTGCATGAATGAAAAATTCCACTTCTTTCCCTAGGCTTTCCTTGATCAACTGCTCCACGGCACTCACCTCCTTGTGTGCATCCTCCAAACGGGCATACCAGGGAAGGGTGATGTGGCAATCCACATGTAAATCGGTTCCGTATTTGATGACCCTCAAATTATGGATGTCAATCCATTGGTCTTTCCGATGCTTCTGCATTTCATTGATCAGCAGGTTGAGCTTCTCCACATCCGCCTCGTCGAGCAGGCTCGTGACCGATTGTTTCAGGATATTGAAGCCCGTAAACAAGATGACTCCTCCAAAGATGATGGCCATCATCAAGTCAATCCAAAGCCATCCCGTAAGCCAGATGATCACCAAGCCTGCCACCAATCCGACGCTACTGACGGTATCAGAGATCAGGTGTTTTCCATTCGCGGTCATCAACAAAGAGCCACTTTTATTCCCTTGGCGAACCAGTAGCGAACCCATGATGAAATTGATGGTGCCACTTAATGCCGACAACCATGCGCCGGTTTCAGGCTGTTGTAATTTTGGTGGAATAAACAAGCCGTAAATTGAATTACCAATGATTGAAAGACCTGCTATGAAAATAAGTCCGCCTTCAAAACCTGCAGATAAGAATTCGATTTTTCCGTGACCGTAAGGATGGTTTTCGTCTTTGGGCTGTGCAGCATAATGGATGCTATAAAGGGCAAAGGCACCGGCAACCACATTTACAATGGACTCTAATGCGTCAGTCAGGATGGCATTGGATCGCGTGATATACCAAGCCGTAAATTTGATTGCCAGCAACAGGATGCTGATGGCCAATACCCACGCCAGCGTCCTTATACGATCCTTGCCATTCACATCAAGATTACCCATGTATTCGGTTGCAGCATGCGAAATTAGTGATATCAGGATGCTTCCACTAACTGGCGGTGCATTTTTGGTGTGTAGGATGTAGTACCAACAAGGGTACGCCGGGATGTTGTGCCATTTTTTTGGTTACACTATGGTGAAAAAGCATTGAGGGGAATTTCCGGTGTTCGGTGACCATGATGGCCAGGTCGGCATGAGTCTCATTGATGAATGCCTGTATGCCGGCTTCAATATCCGTATCCGTGCTTACATAAGCGGTGCGATTGCCATACCACACCTGTTGTTTGACCAGATGAGCCATGCGATCGTCGATCTGCTCTGTGTCGGTGTGTACCTTGGTATCGATGTAAAGAAAATCCAATTCGGTGTTCATGGGTACTAAGAAATCCTCCGCTTGTATGACCTCCTTGATATGTTCCTCCTGCATATCTGTCGCAAATACGGCTCTTTTGTAGGGTTGAAACAGCGCGTCTGGAGGTATGATCATGACCCTGCAGGGAGCCTTGTTGATGATGGAGGTGATGGTGCTGCCGATCATCATTTGTTCCAGCTTCGTGGCAGCGGATGTAGATGCAATGATCAAGTCTGCTTGCCATTGCTCGGACTTGGTGGCAATCACCTCTCCAGGTAATCCCAGTTGTAATGCGGTTTGAAAGTTCAAGCCGCTAAGATTTGGTTGAATGAGTTCCAGAAAATCCTTCAAGGCATTTTCTGCGCTGATTCTTGAGATTCTTTCAGCATCTTCAATGATTGACAATGGCATGTCGGAAGTGTAAAAAACGGGACTTTCATAGGCGTGTACAATCATCAAGGAAGCCTTTTGGTTTTTGGCAAGCTCGATGGCATATCGGGTGGCATTCAAAGATCCGGGACTGAAATCCGTGGCAACAATGATTTTTTTCATAGGTGGTTATAGGTTGATGTTTGATTAGAGCAAGAGTTGGTCAATGGCAAAGCTGTCCCAGGTTGGAGGTGCCAGCATGAGTAAAATCAACAATGACAAGCGTACAAAAACGTGTGTCTCGTCCCAAATAGGTTTTGCCCAACTGAAAACCATGGTTACCATCACTAGGTTGATGCAAAGGGCACTGGCAGCTAGGCCTACCATGAACCCTGTCAAGAGCATTACTCCGGCAATCAATTCCAACCATGCATTGAGTAGTACCAGGGGATAGGACCATCCCTTAGAAAGTTGTCCGTTTCCACAAGCAGCACAAAAAGTGTTGGCGACTGCTTGCAATCCTATTTTAAATATGCGGTCGTAGGCTTGAAAAATGAAAAGTAAACCAGCCATCAGTCGAACACTTAATATTGCGATGGCTCTTACTGTGTGACTGTCCAACTGCCATGATTCCATGCCACCAAAATAGGTGGGTAGCGGCGTGTTGCTTATGACTTCTATCATACCTTACCTCATTTGAGAGTATTAGTATATGATATTGTATTTTAGTCTTTTATGGCTTTACGTTGGAAGCCTATATTTGGTAATTTTGTGAAATGGAAAAGTGGCCTTTCAGGAGTTTGTTCGGGTATGCAGGTTGGGTAGTCCTGATGGGTATTGGTTTCATATCGCCGGCGCTCGCTCAAGAGCGGGTTACCACGGTGGGATTCCAGTACAAACCGCTTTTTTCCAGTAAGTTTTTCAATACCGGTCCGCAGGAGTTTCGATGGAAGGCCTCTTATTACAATGATGACCCTATTCCCCAACTCATTTACCAGGACTCGGCTTACTTCAAGATCGCTCCCCAGTCGGGTTATTGCATGGGTATGGTGATTCGGTCGGGCATTTCAGAGACATGGTCCGTGGAAACGGGCATCAACTTTGTGCGCCGCAACTATCAATTGGAGATGGGCGATTCCACTGGGTCGGAAACAGGTGTATTCAAGTTGGTCAGCTACCAAATTCCTGTGCAGGGACTCGTATTCATCCAGCTGTCCGATGAAATATTCATGGACGTTTCCATGGGGTTGGCGGTTGATTTTTATCCGTCTGATATTGCCACTTATGGGGATCGGTTTATCCATTCCAGTGCTCGACGGTCATGGCTGTCATCATCCTTGCTAGCCAACATCGGTTGGGAATACCGGACCCGTGAATCCGGTTATTTTTATCTGGGCGCATCCTACAACCGTCCCTTCAATGGCATCATGCGGTCATTTTTCAAACGGCCCGTCAATGATTACGGTCCAGAGGAGTTTATCGAACTGCGGGGCAATTACCTTACCGCCGACCTTCGATATTTCTTCCATTCGGACCCCGCCAAGCGAAAGAAAAAAAATAAGAAACCATAAGTTCCCCACACGCCTGTTGGTGGGCTCGGAACAAACATTTTTCCTTATATTAACATTACCTTAACATTTAAGGCCTTGGGTAGCACCTACCTTTGTGACAATCAAAACCAAATGAATCCAGAATCCATTAAAATCCTTTTAGTTGACGATGAACCGGATATTTTGGAGTTCATGGAATACAATCTCCGAAAAGAAGGATATCAGGTTTTTGTGGCGAAAAATGGTCAGGAAGCAGTGGACAAAGCCACGGAATTAAGGCCCCATCTCATCGTATTGGATATCATGATGCCGGAGATGGATGGCATTGAGGCTTGCAGAATGATTCGATCCAATGCTGATTTACATGACACGTTGATTGCTTTTTTGACGGCTCGTAACGAGGATTATTCACAGATTGCCGGGTTCGACGTTGGGGCCGATGACTTCATCAGCAAACCCATTAAGCCGCGTGTGCTCGTAAGTCGCATCAAAGGATTGCTGCGCAGGGTAGGTGGTAATGGCGGTGATGATACGCTTCGCATTGGCGATTTGGTGATCGACCGGGAAAAATACTCGGTTACGTATAAGAACCAGGAACTCGTTTTTCCACGTAAGGAATTTGAATTACTCTCCTTATTGATATCCAAACCCGGAAAAGTTTTTACACGGGATGAAATCATGAACAAAGTATGGGGCGATGATATCATCGTGGGCGATCGCACCATCGATGTGCACATTCGAAAAATCAGGGAGAAGTTAGGTGACGAATCCATCAAGACCATCAAAGGGGTCGGTTACAAGTACGACCAATAGGTCAGGCCATTTACACTTTTTTGTTAAATTTGTGTGAAACAGGTTATTCAGGATTCCCCATTGTGTTTATTCAGGC
>JBMTLM010000147.1:0-5307 GCA_049431185.1 Bacteroidia bacterium
CGTAATGACCAATCGGATTTGAAAAAAACGCTGACCATGAAATACGGTAATGACCTAGGAATGATGTTGAAACGCGTTCAGGAAGAAGGTGTAGCCGCTTTGGATTGAATTCAGCCAAAGTGACCGACCAGCCACAGATAGCAGCAGACGAAAGGAAACGCAATCAACCAGGCATCAAACCGGTCCAAGATGCCGCCGTGTCCCGGGAAAAAGGAACCGGAATCCTTGATGTCGATGCTTCTTTTCAATAATGACTCCACCAAGTCACCTAAGGTGCCTACTACCGACATGATGAGAGCGATTACGAGCCAATCCCTCAACACCACTTGACCAAACAACTCAAGATTCAGCCATGCGGCTGCGAGGGAAAAAAACAATCCGCCAAAAAAACCTTCCCATGATTTCTTGGGTGAAACGCGCTCAAACAACCGGTTTTTGCCAAATCGTGTGCCTATGAAATAAGCACCTGTATCGTTGGCCCAAATATTCAGAATGCAACCCAACAACAATCCACCATGGTAGGAATGGCCCTCCCCATGATGGGGTAGAAATGCCATAACCATCAGCAGTGCCATCGGTACAGCCAAATATATGATTCCGGTAATGGTGATTGCGATATTGATAAACGGATGGTCCCTCTTGCGATAGAGTTCCAAAATGAAAATGGAAAAAAGAAACGGAAGCAAGACCGTGAAGGCCGAAGCACTCAAATGTCCGTTGACCACAAAATACACCAAAGCACAAAAAAGCAATGATATCGCCAGACCAAAACGTTTTTGGGGCGCAAAGCCCGCCTGTCCCATCAAACGGTAAAACTCAAGAATGCCCAACACCAAAATCGAAGCGACCAACAGCAACAAGGTCCATTGATTGGCCCATACACATGAAACAACAATGGCTGCGAACAGCAAGCCGGTGATGGCACGTTGCTTGAGATTAGTCAAATTCGATGGAGTTAATCACCAATAAGGCGCTTTTTAATTGGTTTTCGGGTACAAGTATTTCCATTTCTCCCAAGAAGGTATAAACAGAATCCCTTCTGTCAGATGTGAATGATTCTATTCCGTTTTCGGCAAGCACTGTTGAAACAACTTCTATCTTAACCGGCAATGGTGATTTGAAAACACAAACCCATTTGACACTGTCTTTTTTAAAATCACCATCCATCTTTATCAATCAAAAACAAATACAACTCCAGAGGACCTTGTGCACCGATCACGGTTTCGTTACCGATATCAGCCGTTCGTCCGGGTCCTGTAATAAACGATAATGAGGAAGGATTAAAATCCTCCTTACGTGAGCGTAATCCGTCCAATACATCCTTGAGGTCATGCACCAACTGGTTGGTGAAGGCAACCACAACATGTGCATTGGAGAAAAAAGGCAAACTTCTACCGGAAAACGAAGCAGACGAAACAACGATGGATCCGGTTCGTGCAATCAAATACTCGCATGAGGAAATGGCAACATCACAATTGGCCAATCTTCCAACATCGGATGTTACGTTGAACTCGCATTGCCGTAAAAACTCCAAGGGTGCATGTTCAGCACAAATCATGCTTCTCCACTGGTTCTTTTGAGTAAGCTCCATCAGGATTTCAGCGAACTCGATTTCATCCCTGCAAAACTGGAAAAAACCGCCAGCATCGCGCAAAGACTTTGCAAAGGAGTACTCAAGCACTTCATCAGCCGGATGAAAAACGGACTGATGATAATCAGCGCCCATGTTGGGCTCGGGCGTTTTGGATATCAAAGACGCCCTGAGCTTTTTCAAAACCTTTTCACGGGTGGCGCTTTCCTGCATATGACCTTGGGACTATTTCAGTACAAAATAACCCCTTAAAACCAAGCCAATGACGAGGTTAAACGGCCACTTTTCAGCACTCTATTGTGAGTTTCCTGAAATTTCAGTGGCGTCCTGGGAATTCACGCTGGCCAATGCAGCTGGCTCCACAACATCCTCATCAAAGGGTCTTTTGCCAAAGATGGACTCCAAATCCTCTTTGAAAATGACTTCTTTATCTAATAGATGCGAGGCCAATTGTTCAAGTTTACCTTTGTTCGAAACAAGGATTTCCTTGGTGCGCTCATAACAAGCCGCGATGAGCTTGCTCACTTCTTCGTCGATGGTTTGAGCCGTCTTTTCGCTGTAGGGTTTAGAAAAATTGTAGTCCTGCTGACCAGAAGAGTCGTAGAAAGAGATATTGCCGATCTTTTCATTCAATCCAAAAATCGTTACCATGGCATATGCCTGTTTGGTTATTTTTTCCAAATCACTTAAAGCCCCTGTGGAAACCTGACCGAACATAACCTCTTCCGCCGCACGACCTCCCAATGCCGCACACATTTCATCCACGATTTGTTCCTTCGTGGTGATTTGACGCTCTTCAGGCAAATACCAGGCGGCACCCAGCGAATTACCGCGAGGTACGATGGATACCTTTACCAAAGGATGGGCATGTTGAAGCAGCCAACTGACCGTGGCATGACCAGCCTCATGGAACGCAATCACCTTCTTCTCATGGGCAGAAATGATTTTATTTTTCTTCTCCAACCCGCCAATCACACGATCCACCGCATCCAGAAAATCCTGCTTATCCACCAAACTCTTGTTTCGTCTTGCAGCAATCAATGCCGCCTCGTTACACAAATTGGCGATATCCGCACCGGAGAAACCGGGGGTTTGCTTGGCCAGGAAATCAATATCAACGGTAGCATCTGTCTTGACCGGCTTGAGATGCACTTTGAAAATCTCTTTGCGGCCATTCAAGTCAGGAAGCTCAACATAAATCTGGCGATCAAAACGACCTGGTCGCAACAGGGCACGATCCAATACATCTGCACGGTTAGTGGCTGCTAAAATGATTACTCCGCTGTTGGAGCCGAAGCCATCCATTTCCGTCAACAACTGGTTGAGGGTGCTTTCACGCTCATCATTGGCACTGAAAGAAGGAGCCTTGCCACGGGCACGTCCGATGGCGTCAATTTCATCGATGAAAATGATTGCAGGTGCCTTTTCCTTTGCTTGTCTGAACAAATCGCGCACCCGGCTGGCTCCAACCCCCACAAACATCTCCACAAAATCAGAACCAGACAGGGAGAAAAATGGTACTTGAGCCTCACCTGCAACGGCTTTGGCCAACAAGGTTTTGCCTGTACCGGGAGGTCCTACAAGCAGCGCTCCACGGGGAATTTTTCCTCCGAGTGATGTGTACTTCTTAGGGTTCTTGAGAAAATCCACGATTTCCATCACCTCCACCTTGGCCTCTTCCAAACCTGCCACGTCGTTGAAGGTGATTTTGACCTGCATATCCTTGTCAAACAACTGGGCTTTTGATTTTCCAATGTTGAAAATCTGACTCCCCCCTCCACCTCCGCCCATTCGGCGAAACATAAACACCCACAACAACACCAGGATAATGATTGGAAACAACCAAGTCAGGAAGAAATCGAAGAAACTCCGCTCATTGTTGTTGTATTTGATGGCCACCTTTTCATTCTCCGCAAATCCCTGTTGCGCCTCTTCCATTTGCTTGTCGAAGGTTCCGACGTCACCAATGGTAAAGTAAAAATGGGGGCCTAGATTTGGCGTATCGCCAAAAGGCTTTTTGGCAACAGCCTTGTATTTATCCTGGTTGAGACGGTCCTTACGTATGTAAACATTCACGCGCTCCTTGTTGATGACTTCAACCTCTTCCACATCCCGGGTCATCAGCATCTCGTTCTTAAACTGGATCCAGCTGGTTTCCTTGGATTGACCACCAAGATCCATGAAGTTGACAGCAAAAATGATCAGAATCAGGATTGCATAAATCCAATAAAAATTGAAGTTGAACTTTACACCGCCTTTTTTGGAAAACTTCTTTCCTGAGCCGGGCTCAGTCCCTCCAGACGAATTATTAGAATCAGACATGTTATATGATTTCAAGGCTTAAAGGTAGTCAACATCCGTGCCAACGACACTTGTGTGACACATCAGGCAGAATAACAAAGGTGAAGCGGTAATGTTCAAGCAATCTTACTTGATTGTGCATCGGCCCAAAAACGTTCGATACCATAGTATTCTCGCTGTTCGTGAAGGAACACATGGACTACGATATTGATGTAATCCAGCAGGATCCATTCCGCATTGGCGTATCCTTCCTTATAAACCGGCTTTTCCTTCACAAGCTTAAAAACCTCATCCTCAATTGAATGGGCAATAGCCGATACTTGGATTTTGGAATCTGCATGACAAACGATGAAATAGTCGGTAATATTGGTGCCCGCAGATTTCAAATCCATCACCACGATATCCTTAGCCTTTTTTTCCTGAGCCCCCAAAATGATGGCATCCAACAATCCCGTTTCAACTTGCTTTTTGGTGCTGCGGGTTTTTTTTACGGTTTTCTTGACACTAACGGGCATTCAGGGTTTTCCTATTTTGTACAAAAATAACTCTTTTTGCTCCACCCTGCAAATCAACTAGTAAGCACTACATGATACCTCCACCTGAATTCATCGTGATGCAAGAAACAGACTCAACCAATCAGTATGCTCACGAATTATTGAACCAAAACGAGAACATTCAGCATGGAACTGCCATTATGTCGCTTTACCAAACCGCTGGCAAAGGTCAAAAAAACAACCATTGGGAAAGTGAGCGCGGAGCCAACCTGCTGGTTTCTGTTATTTTGAAAACGGATTTTTTGGATGCCTCATCTTTGAATCTGCTCAATCAGGCCGTAGCCATCAGCGTTTGTGATTTTCTTCAAGCATGGTGTGGCGTTGTCTTCAAAGTGAAATGGCCAAACGACATTATGTACGGTGAGCATAAAATCGCAGGCATATTGATTGAAAACACAATCAGAGGGAAAATGTGTTCATCCAGCATCATTGGCGTAGGCATCAACCTCAATCAAATGACTTTTCGGGATTACTTACCAAAGGCCACATCCGTAAAGCGAATCAACAATGCCGGAGTGGATTCCATTGAATCATTTGGTATGGGATGGCGACAAAAACTTTTAGATCATTTAGAGATTTTAAAAAATGAGGGCGGAGGCGAGATAGCAGATGCCTATCAACAAAAACTGTTTGGCTTACATGAAACCCGTTGGTTTGCTTCGGATGGCCAGTCGTTTCAAGGTCAAATCACCGGCGTGGATCAAAATGGCCTATTGAACTTGAGTACTGAGTCCGGCGAAGTGAAATTCGGCTTGAAGGAGGTCAAATACCTTTTCAAGGAATAACATAAAAATCAAGACCATTTTTCAGGCGCCTCTTTCCAAACGCGCAGGCGATCCATGTCCTTGTCCGAAATGTAAC
>JBMTLM010000148.1:0-5265 GCA_049431185.1 Bacteroidia bacterium
TAATAGCTTGAGTTAAAGCAATAATTGGATCAACCTTCAAATCACCTAATACTTGGCCATTGGACTTGTTATTCTGGCACTGATTCAATTTGCTAGTTTCATTAAGGCCGGACAGTTGAATGATTACATCAAGTCTGCTTCTGTTCTTCTGATTGCTGTGGTCATGGCGGTGCTCCCCAATATCACCAGCCTTTGGGCAACGATGGAATATGGCAAGGATACCACCAGGGGTCCATCCGAGTTGACAGATAAAAAGGTGTCCAAGGGACTCGACCAGGATTATGCTTTTGCTTGGAGCTATGGAGTTGGTGAATCGCTCACCATGCTCATACCAGATTACATGGGAGGGCCATCGAGCTCTGACATTGGAAGAAACTCAGCCACCTATAAGGCGCTTCAGGAGAACGGTGCCGGTGGTCAAGCGGATGCATTTGTGAAACAAACGCCGCTCTATTGGGGTAGTCAATCTTTCACAGCAGGCCCCGTTTACATGGGTGCCATAGTGGTATTTCTGTTTGTACTGGGCTTGTTTCTGGTAAAAAGTGAATATCGTATTTGGCTTTTGATCACCACCATTTTGTTTGTTTTCATGTCCTGGGGAAAGCACTTCATGACTTTTAATGATTTCCTTTTCCATTATTTGCCCGGTTACAATAAGTTTAGAACCGTTTCCATGTCGTTGGTGTTTTGCTCCCTCAGTTTGGTATTGTTGGCGGCATTGGGATTGAAACAGTTCTTTACAGAGACCATTTCGTTGCCTAGCCGCAAAAAAGCCTTGTTGTGGTCGTACTACATTGTCGGTGGTTTGTGTTTGTTGTTTGCCACAATCGCACCATCCTTTATGGATTTTACAGCGGAAGTTGATAAGCAACTGGCACAAGATGGTAAGCCAATCAATTGGCTGATTGAAGCCATTCATGCCGACCGGGCTTCAGCCTTGCGGACGGATGCCTTTAGGTCTTTCATGTTTATCACATTGGCATTCGGGTTACTTTTCGCTAGCCTGAAGGGGATGCTAAAATCGCAAACGGCGGTCATGGTGCTTGCGCTTTTTATTTTGATTGACCTATGGGTAGTTGACAAGCGCTACTTGGCTGATCGCAACTTCGTTTCCAAATCTAGATTGAAGCAGCCTTTCATGCCTAATGAAGCCAATATGGCTATCCTGCAAGACACTTCGCTCGGTTACCGAGTAATGAATACATCGGCTAGCACATTCAATGACGCAAGCACCTCTTATTTCCATCACAGTATCGGAGGTTATCATGGCGCCAAACTGAAGCGTTACCAGGAATTGATTGAATACCAAATCAGCAACAACAATCTATCCGTGTTGGATATGCTGAACACGAAGTATTTTATTGGAGTTTCCCAGGAAACCGGTCAGATGATTGTTCAGCCTAACCGACAAGCATTGGGACCTGCATGGTTTGTAAAGGAATTTAAGATGGTGGCCAATGCCGATAGCGAAATGACTGCGCTGACGAATTTCAATCCCGCTCAAACCGCCATCGTCGATCAAAGGTTTTCTAAAAATATCGAGGGTTTAAAAATCGCATTTGATAGCACGGCCACCATCAAGCTGGTAGATTATCGTGCGAATCGTTTGACCTATGAAGCTTCCGCACAAAGCGAACAACTGGCGGTCTTGTCTGAAATTTATTATGACAAGGGTTGGAAGGCCTTCATTGATGGCAAGGAGGTTCCTCACATTCGTGTCAATTATGTGTTGCGTGCCCTAAGGGTTCCTGCCGGTAATCATAAGATCGAGTTTCGTTTTGAACCGGAGGTTTATTTCACAGGAGAAAAGATCGCGCTTGCAGGATCTTTGCTGTTGATTTTGGCATTTGTGGGTGTTTCCGTTCGTGAATTTCGACAATCCACCCAATCTTAATTCAAACGTTTTGAATCGAAAGAAGGTATTGATTATTACCTATTATTGGCCGCCCGGTGGAGGTGCCGGTGTCCAGCGCTGGTTGAAGTTCGTCAAATACCTGCCACAATTCGGATGGGACGCCATCGTATACACCCCCGCCAATGGTGAGATGCCCGTTTTAGATCCTTCTTTGGAAAAAGATGTTCCTTCCGATACCTTGGTGATTCGGAGACCCATTTGGGAACCTTATTCATTATACAAGCTCTTCATTGGTGCCCCAAAAAACGAACGAATCAATACGGGATTTTTATCTGAAAATAAGCGGCCCGGTATTGCACAGCGGCTTTCCGTTTGGCTTAGAGGTAACCTGTTTATTCCCGATGCTCGTTGTTTTTGGATAAATCCATCCGTTCGTTTTCTTCGGAACTGGCTCCGATCAAATCATGTGGATGCGATCATCAGCAGTGGTCCACCACATAGCATGCATTTGATTGCACGGGACATTGCAAATGAAACGGGTTTACCTTGGATTGCTGATTTCAGGGATCCTTGGACCAATATCGATTACTACAAAGACCTTCATCTCTCCCAATGGGCCGATCGGAAACACCGACGTTTGGAGGCATCTGTAATCAAACAAGCCTCCAAAGTAGTTGTGGTTGGATCTGGTATGCGTGACGAGTTCAAGGCCGCTTATGGTATTGAGCCGGAAGTTATTACCAATGGATATGATGAAGATGATTTTAAGGTAGACGATATTTCCCCTTCATCTGATTTTGTACTAGCACATGTAGGAACCTTGGTGCCTTCCAGGAATCCAGTACAGTTTTGGAAAGTGTTAGGCGAAATGGTCCGGGAAAATCCCCGTTTCGGATCCGTTTTCAAATTGAGGTTGGTAGGAAAGGTTGATGTTACCATTCGTGAGGCTATTAAACTCAGCGGACTTACCGGGCATGTAGAATATATTGACTACATTACCCATGATCGTGTTCCTATAGAACTTAAAAAAGCTTCGGCGTTGTTATTGGTTTTGAACGATACTCCAAATGCTAAAGGAATACTCACGGGCAAGCTTTTTGAATATTTGGCGGCCCAACGAACGGTAATATGTTTAGGGCCCCGCGATGGTGACGCATCTAAAGTGTTGGACGAAACCGGAGCAGGAGTCACCGTATCTTTTAATGATGCCAATGGTATTAAAAAAATGATGGAGGATGTTTTCAAAAGATATGAGTCGGGAAGCTTGCGTTTAGATGGTCGTCAATCAGTTCAATATTCACGAAGGAGCCTTTCACAACAATTATCCATGTTGTTGGATACGCTTGTAAAAAGAAACAATTTATCATGATTCGGATTTTAACCGTTATCGGTGCCCGTCCACAGTTTATCAAAGCTGCCGCAATCTCGCGCGCCATTCGAACATCTTTTGCGGACAAGGTCACGGAGATCATCGTTCATACGGGTCAGCACTATGATCGCGACATGTCAGAGGTGTTCTTTGAGCAATTGGAGATTCCGCGTGAAGACTACAACCTGGGTATTGGATCTGGTTCGCATGGAGTTCAAACCGCTGGCATTATCGTGGCCTTGGAAGAGGTGATGATGAAGGAAGCACCGAATGCCGTGATTTTATATGGCGATACCAATTCCACCTTGGCTGGTGCTGTTGTCGCCTCCAAACTTAGAATTCCAATCATTCATATTGAAGCCGGAATGCGCTCTTTTACCAAGGAGGTTCCGGAGGAGATCAACCGGATCATGTGTGATCATGTTTCCACCTTGTTGTTTACTCCAACGCTCACTGGTGCTGAAAACCTCTATCGCGAAGGATTTCTGCAGAATAATACTGGTCCTTTTCATGTCGATAATCCCAAGGTGATTCCATGTGGCGATATCATGTATGATAATAGTCTGCATTTTCGTGATGTGGCCCTGTCTAAATCAGATATCCTGTCGCGATTGGGTGTCAGCACGGATGAATTTGTGTTGGTAACAGTTCATCGCAATAACAATACAGATGACCTAACCAGGCTCCAGTCGATTTTTGAATCCTTGGACCGATTGTCGGCTGTCAATCAAAGGGTCTTTGTGATACCATTGCATCCTAGGACACGTAAAATGATTGCCGGCTTAAAGGGACTGGAGGACCAGGTTTCCAAAAATCCTTATATGAAAATCATTCCTCCTGCATCTTACCTTGATATGATTTGTTTGGAGGCCAATGCCGAAATGGTCATCACCGATTCGGGTGGGGTTCAAAAAGAAGCCTATTACTTTGAAAAGCCTTGTTTAATCCTTCAAGGGGAAACCCCTTGGGTGGAATTGGTGAATAACGGCTGTGCTGAGTTGGTGGATGCCGATCCTACACGGATCGAGGCCGCATTTTATAACTTTAGGAAATCCAAGTCAACTATGACTTACCCTCCTGTATTTGGTGACGGCAGGGCGGCGGAATTTACTGTAAGTAAGATTTTGGAATACTTGGTTTAATAATCATTTCATCGCATACTCCTTATGTGTGGCATAGCCGGACTTATTCGTACAGGATTATCTGAGGTTTCGGGAAAGGAGCTTATGGAGCGCATGTTAGGGATCCAGAAACATCGGGGGCCTGATGCAACAGGTGTTTGGATAGGTCAAGGTGTGGCATTAGGCCATAATCGCCTATCCATTATCGATCTTTCCGAGGCAGCTAACCAACCCATGTGGTTTGATGATTATGCCATTGTTTTCAATGGTGAAGTCTATAATTATCTCGAGATAAAAATTGAGTTGGAAAGGCTCGGCCATCGTTTTGTAACGTACTCCGATACCGAAGTCATCCTGCATGCATTTAAGGAGTGGGGGGAAGGATGTGTCAACCGATTTGTTGGCATGTGGGCATTTGGCATATGGAATACCACCACTCGTCGGTTCTTTGCCAGCAGAGATCGTTTTGGGATTAAGCCGTTTCACTATATCTTCAAAGGTGGCGAGTTGCATTTTGCGAGTGAAGTTAAAACCCTCAAGGCATCACCCCTTTTCAGCAATGAGTTGAATCTGGCACAGGTCTCTCGCGGCTTGCAAATGGGTTGGATGACATATGAGGATGAGACCTATTTCCAATGTGTGAACAACCTGCCGGCTGCGCATAATTTGATATTGGATGAACAGGGGCTCCGAGTAGAGCGCTATTGGGACATTTCCGGTTTTGAAAAGTCTGATTTGGGTTATGACGCTAAGGTGGAACGATTCAGGGAGTTGTTTTTAGAAAGCATCCGCTTGCATTTGCGAAGTGATGTTCCAGTTGCCAGTTGTCTAAGCGGTGGCATTGATAGCTCTGCTATTGTTTCTGCAGTAAATCATCAAGGCCACGAAGGGGTTTATAAAACGTTTAGCATTTATTATCC
>JBMTLM010000149.1:0-5228 GCA_049431185.1 Bacteroidia bacterium
CACACTATATCGACCATTCAAATCCGAAACGGTACCATATCCGCCAGGCGTGACGATGATGGTGGCTCCAGGTAATGATGATCCGTCAGTTTTATCAGTTACAGATCCCCGCAACAGGGTCTCCACATTTTGAGCGTCTACGGAAAAGCAAAATGAGATGAGAATGAGTGATGAAACTAAAGCCCTCATCTTATAAAAAAATCAGCGCTTCACGAACTTGCTACAAGAGTTGGAATCCCTGCTGAAGATACGTAGCGTATATACGCCTGAAGGCAATCCACGCACATCGATTTCGTTTGAGCGTTCATCCAACACACCTGCATAAAGGACTCTTCCATTGATATCAATGATGGAGTATTGCATCCGATCCTTGACATTCACAGTAACCGTCTCGGAAACAGGGTTGGGATGTACATCCCAGGTGCTTGGTGAAACGTTTTCATATAATGATGAAGTGTTAAACACCAATTCAAGGTCATCCACGAACAGCGCACTGTTCACTACTGGATTGGTTCCATCACTGCTGCTCAAAATCCAATAGGAGTTCGATGGCGTGGCATTGGAAAAATAGGTGATGGGCGCAGAAAAGCGTGTGTAGGTTGATACCGTGGTGTTGGGCGTACACTCCTTTACAAATCCTATGGTATCACCTGCACTGCCTTGTAATACAAACTGAAAAAAGCCGGAGTCGGCAGATGATCCGGGAGTGTATTTATACCAACCTGAAATGCTATCCGGCCTAAAGGAATAGGCAATGCCACCAGTAACACCATAAGGAGGCGTAGTAATCAGCGTAGCTGTGCTGGCAATACCGTTTGCGGTGATACCAAAGACGGAACGAGTGGTGAGTTTTACAGCATAGGTGCCTGAATGCACATCTGTAGCAGCACTCACCCTGGCACAAGTAAGCACGCCCAATATGGCGGTGTTCGAGTTTAGGTTATTCCATCCGTCTGGATTGAAATAATTGCCCGTAGGAGTCCAACTTTCAAATCCTGCATTGGGCGTAGCATTTTGGGCATAGGCGCATTGAAGAGAAAATGCGGCACAAATCAGGACGGCGTAACAAACTCTCATGATGGGCGGATTTTAAACAAAAATAAAAAAACAAACCGTTAGTCCAAAAACGTCCTAATGGGCAACAAAAAAGGGGCTAAGGCCCCTTTTGTATTTGCATAAATGCTGCTGAATCAACCGTTCAGGGCTTCGGCACCAGCTACGATTTCCAAAATCTCGTTGGTAATGGCTGCCTGACGTGCCTTGTTGTATTGCAACTTGAGTTCCTTGATCAATTCACCGGCATTATCGGTGGCTTTGCTCATGGCGGTCATACGTGCACCGTGTTCACTGGCATTGGAATCCAAAACGGCCTTGTAAAGCTGGGTCTTCACGGCTTTGGGAATCAAATCAAGCACAATAGCTGATTGACTCGGCTCAAAGATATAATCATTGGATGCCTTTGATTGATTATTAGCGGCTGGCGGTGCAATAGGCAGCAACTGCTCTATTTCCACATTTTGGACGGCTGCATTTTTAAAGCGATTATACACCACCACCACTTTATCATATTGACCGGCTAAAAAACCGTCCATCAATTCCTGCGCCACTGCGGAAACAGGAGCAAAAGACACATTAGTGAAGATATCGTTTCGTTGACCGGCATAAACAGCGGCATTCTTGCTGAAAAAATCACTTGCCTTTTTTCCGATGCACAATACTTTCGCGTCCCCTTTTGCACGCTGAGCGGCATAAGTATCATTCAACAAGCGGTTCACGGTTCTGATGATATTGGAGTTGAAAGCACCTGCCAAACCACGGTTGGAGGTAACGGCCACAATCATCACCTTGTTGACCGGACGTGCTTTGGCCAATGCACCGCTACCCGAAGTGTCAACGCTTGCAGCCACATTCTCCAGGATTTCACGCAGCTTGGATGCATAGGGACGCATTTGGGTAATGGCATCCTGAGCCCTGCGCAACTTGGCAGCCGAAACCATTTTCATGGCTTTGGTAATCTGCTGCGTGGAGTTAACCGACGTGATCCTAAGGCGTACTTCTTTGAGGTTTGCCATACCAGGTCTTTAATTGTGATGCTTACTTTTTAGAGGCGTAACGGCTTACCAACTCCTTGGCTACACGCTCCAAGGTGCCGGTAATGGTATCATTGAACTCACCCTTCTTCAAGGCTGCTAACACATCCTTGTGTTGAGCGTCCAGAACGTTGAGGAAATCGGACTCGAAAGACTTCACTTCTTTTACTGGAACATCACGCAAAAGACCCTTGGTACCGCAATAGATGATGGCGATTTGCTTTTCAACGGTGAGAGGCGAGTATTGTCCCTGCTTCAGGATCTCTACGTTTCTTGAGCCCTTATCAAGTACGGCTTTGGTAGCCGCATCCAGGTCGGAACCGAACTTGGAGAAGGCTTCCAATTCACGGTATTGGGCTTGATCAAGCTTCAATGTACCGGCAACCTTCTTCATGGATTTGATTTGTGCGTTACCACCCACACGAGACACCGAGATACCTACGTTGATGGCGGGACGAACACCGGAGTTGAACAGGTTTGCCTCCAAGAAGATTTGACCATCGGTGATGGAGATTACGTTGGTGGGAATGTAAGCGGAAACGTCACCTGCCTGGGTTTCGATAATGGGTAAGGCCGTTAAAGAACCTCCACCTTTCACTTTGCCTTTCAAAGAATCAGGCAAATCATTCATGTTGCCAGCGATGGCGTCGGAGTCGATGACTTTGGCGGCACGCTCCAACAGACGCGAGTGAAGATAGAATACGTCACCAGGATAAGCTTCACGTCCAGGAGGACGACGAAGCAGCAGGGACACCTCGCGATAAGCCACCGCCTGCTTAGACAGATCATCATAAACGATCAAGGCGGGACGGCCTGTGTCGCGGAAGTATTCACCAATAGCGGCACCTGCCATAGGAGCAAAGAACTGCATAGGTGCGGGATCGGAGGCTGTGGCCGAAACGATCACCGTGTAAGGCATGGCGCCGTTTTCTTCAAGTGTTTTTACAATGTTGGCGACTGTGGAACCTTTCTGACCTACGGCAACGTAGATGCAATAAACGGTTTCACCACGCTCATAAAATTCCTTTTGGTTGATGATGGTGTCGATGGCGACAGCGGTCTTACCCGTTTGACGGTCGCCAATGATCAACTCACGCTGACCACGACCGATTGGAATCATCGCATCAATCGCCTTGATACCGGTTTGTAGCGGCTCCTTTACAGGCTGACGGTAGATTACGCCGGGGGCTTTGCGCTCGATGGGCATTTCCACCAGCTCACCCTTGATAGGACCTTTACCGTCGATGGGGTTACCCAATGTGTCAACCACACGGCCTACCATGCCTTCGCCTACATTGATGGAGGCGATTTTGCCGGTACGCTTCACGGTGTCACCCTCACGGATGTCGTTGGACTGCCCTAGCAGTACCGCACCCACATTATCCTCTTCGAGGTTCAATACGATTCCTTTCAGGCCGTTTTTGAATTCAATCAATTCACCCGACTGCACTTTGGTGAGGCCGTAGATGCGTGCAATACCGTCTCCTACCTGGAGTACGGTTCCCACTTGTTCGAGTTCGGTGTCGGACTTGAAGCCGGCGAGCTGCTGTTTAAGAATCGCTGATACTTCGTCTGGTCTTACTTCTGCCATTTTGATTGGAGTTGATATTCGGTTACTTAATAGTTTAGATTCAGATCAATAATCTTTTACGTAGGCATTTTCCTTAAAGCCCTGCTTCAAGGCGTACAACTTACGGGATACGGAATTATCTATTTGACGGTCGCCCCAACGCAGTATGAATCCACCGATGATGGAAGGATCCACCTTTTCCTTGAGCATGATTTGTTCAGAAGTGCTTTTGGCGATGAGCTCCAACATTTGCTTGCGCATGGCTTCATCCGCTGCTACCGCCGTGGTGAGCACAGCCTCCTGACGACCTTTGAAGATGTCATACAGTTCCAAGAATGACTGGGCAATATCTTCAATAAAATATTCACGCTTTTTACGGGCGATGATCAGGAGGAACTCCAGCGTGATTTGCTGCACCTTGTTGCCAAAAAGCTCACGGATCACGTGTTCCTTCTTGTCGGTGTTGATCACGGGACTTTTGAAGAAAACAGCAAGTTCCCGGCTGCCACGAATGGCGGCATAAACGTGCTGCATGTCTTGGTAGACCTGGTCAACCACGTTGCGTTCTACGCCCAAGTCGAGCAACGACTTGGCATATCTTCTCGCGACTTTTGTTTCAGCCATGGCCGGATCAGTTCATTTTAACGTCTTTCAACAGGTCTTGAACAAGTTGCTTTTGCTTCTCGTCGGATGACAATTGTTGACGGATTACCTTTTCTGCAATTTCGATGGAGAGACTGGCCACCTGGTTTTTCAATTCGGTGATAGCGGCCATCTTTTCATTATTGATTTGCTCACGGGACAAGCGCAATAAACGGTCGGCTTCTTCGGTGGCTTTGTTTCGGGCTTCATTGATGATGGACTCCTTGGCATCACGGGCCTCTTTTAAAATCAAATCGCGCTGGTTGCGGGCTTCGGCCAACAGCTTCTCATTGTCGGATTTCAAGCTGGCCATTTCCTCTTTGGCCTTCTGGGCGGCATTCAATGCATCGGAGATGCTTTTCTCACGTTCGTTAAGCGATCCGAGGATTACCGGCCATGCGAATTTCTTCAACAGGAAAACGATGATGCTGAAGGATACCAGCATCCAGAATACGAGACCAAAGGCGGGTTTGACTAATTCCATCTGGGTTTATGTTTGAATAGATTTCGATTCATTTAAAATCCTGTCGCTGGGCCAAGCGCTTTCGCGACAGGATTGATTTAGTGGTGGATCACTTGAACACTACAAGCAGACCTACAACCATTGCGAAGAAGGCTGCACCTTCAACGAGGGCCGCAGTCAAGATCATGTTGGCACGGATGTCACCTACGGCCTCAGGCTGACGGGCGATAGACTCCAGAGCGGAGCCACCGATACGTCCGATACCAAGACCAGCACCTACGGCAGCAAGACCTGCGCCGAGGGCGGCAACGCCATAACCAAGACCTAGGTTGGCGGCTTCAAGAATAACAGTTGATAACATTTTGATTGGGTTTTATGAATGAATGATAATTGAAATAACGAATTAATTGAATCAATGGTGATCGTGATGAGGCTCCTCTACAGCAGCTCCGATATAGATAGC
>JBMTLM010000150.1:0-5214 GCA_049431185.1 Bacteroidia bacterium
GCAAATACAGTTACAAATGTTGCAATAAAACCTAAACTAAATTGGTTGAAAGGTTCATCATGGTTTAACACCATCGATTCTGAAAGAATTAATTTTGACGCCATGGACATCAAACACTTATTTTACCAGGTATTCCTTATGGTGCTTTCCCTTGGCGCTATTCAGGCGCAATCCTTCAAAGTTTTTAAAGGTGATACGATAAACCGTACGGATGTAAAGGGCTTAAAACAGGGGGAGTGGAAAAAATATTACGACAACGACCAATTGTTCTCCATCACCGTCTTTAAGGATGGTAAACCCGTTGGTAACACGCAAACGTATTACAAGACCGGAAAGAAACAAAGCGAATTGACTCATTCGAAAGACGGCAAAACCTCGTACATGACCATGTATTGGCCAAATGGCAAGCGAAAGGCTTACGGCAAATACATAGACCAACAAAAAGACAGTACGTGGAGCTTCTACAACGAACAGGACTCCTTAACCAGCATAGAAAATTATCAGATAGGAAAGCCGCATGGATCATGGATGGTTTTCTACGGCAACGGCAAGCTGTCTGAAAAAACGCAATGGACCAATGGCCTCAAAGACGGTACATACACGAGCTATTTCCCCAATGGCACCGTTAAAAGCACCATGGTTTACAAAAAAGGTTCTTTAGAGGGCTCCTATAGCATCAACCACCCCAACGGTAAGACTTATATCTCCGGAGCCTATTCGGCCGGTTTGATGCAAGGTCTATGGAATTACCATTCCGAAAATGGCAAACTGGACTCCGTTCATACGTACATCAAAGGAATCCGCCAGCTTCCAAAATAAATACAACCGGTGTGCCCATAGCGGCTCTTGATTTGATTAAATTCGCTAATTGAGTATCAGCATTACAAATTGAGCAAGAACGGACGCATATTGGTAGCCATGAGTGGCGGCATTGACAGTTCGGTGGCTGCCATGATGCTTCACGACGAAGGTTGGGAAGTAGTCGGCATCACCATGAAGACATGGGATTACACCTCTTCAGGAGGCGGCAAAAAAGAAACCGGCTGTTGTAGTCTGGACTCTATCAATGATGCTCGGGAAATTGCCGTGAGAAGGGGATTTCACCATTACATACTGGATATTCGATCAGAGTTTGGTGAATCCGTGATTGATAACTTCGTTGATGAATACATCGCAGGGCGAACGCCAAACCCATGCGTGATGTGTAATACGCACATCAAGTGGGAGGCCCTGTACAAGCGGGCCTCATTGCTTGACTGCGAATTCATAGCCACCGGGCACTATGCCAGGGTTCGTTCAGAGAACAATCGATTTGTTGTATCAAAAGGCATCGACCACACCAAGGATCAAAGCTATGTGCTATGGGGGTTGCGACAAGAATTACTTTCCAAAACGCTGTTTCCGGTTGGAGGTTTTGAAAAATCGGAAATCAGGAAGATGGCTGCTGACTGGGGATTCAAGGAACTCGCCAACAAGAGCGAGAGTTATGAAATCTGCTTTGTGCCCGACAACGATTATCGATCATTCCTGAAACACCGTGTGCCCGGACTAGCCGAACAGGTAGAGGGCGGCGACTTCATTTCCACAGATGGAAGAAAACTTGGTAAACACAAAGGATATCCCTTCTACACCATCGGACAACGAAAGGGACTCGAAGTCGCTTTCGGTGAACCTATGTACGTGGTCAAAATCATTCCGGAGTCCAATTCGGTCGTGTTAGGGAAATTTGAAGATTTGGAGAAGCGCGAAATGGTGGTTCGTGATGTCAATACCATTAAGTACGAAAACATACCTTCCGGCGTGGATGCCGTCACGAAAATCAGATACAAAGACCCCGGCACGCCTTCCACTGTTAAACATGATGGCACCATGGCCAACGTGATCTTCCATAAGAATGTTGCTGCTGTGGCCCCAGGACAGAGTGCAGTGTTCTATGAAGAAGATGACGTACTTGGAGGTGGATTTATCATGAAAGAACAAGCCGCATGAAAGCAAAAAACATCATCCTTCCGATATTCATGATGATTACCGTCGTTATCTACTCCTGTAATGACAAAGAATCGCCTGCGCCCGTTCAGGTCGCGGGACTCAACTATCAGTACGCACCTTCCAACATCGGACATGAGGTCGTTTATGACATCTCCTTGATCACGAAGGATGAGTTTTCAGGGGAGGAAGACACTGCAAACTACCAGTTGAAAGAAGTCATTGCATCCACTTTCACGGATATCGCTGGCAGACCAACTCAGCGGATCGAGCGATTCACTCGCGCGGATACCGCTTCACCTTGGATCATTGCGGATGTGTGGACCGCAAACCTGTTAACCGACCGTTATGAAAAAAATGAGGAGAACACCCCATATGTGAAACTTAAATTCCCCATCGCCGATGGAGCAGAATGGAACGGAAACTTATATAACAGCTTGGCTGCACAAACCTACACCTACACCAGCACCGATGATCCCTCGGTTGTCAACGGAATCAACTTTGACTCCACCCTGACGGTTCTGCAGAGCGATTACGAAGATTTGCTGGAAAAAAGTTTTTCCGCTGAACAGTACGCCACGGGTGTTGGTTTAATATTCAAGGAATCGATTTTCATTAAAAAGGACTTCAATAACCCCGGAACCATCAAGGCTCAAACCAAATATCGTCAAACCATTGTTTCTTACTCGAACTGATCATCATTAACATGCATAGCCAACTTTTCACCATCATCCTGCTGCTGCTGTCAAGCTGCCTGGCGACCGCCCAAAGCAGCCGACATGTTGTTTTCTTCACAGACAAAAACAACTCCCCCTACTCCATTTCCAACCCGTCTGGTTTTTTGTCAGCCGCCTCGATCAATCGAAGGGCTTTTCAAAACATTCCCGTTACCACACAGGACCTTCCGGTAAATCCGAATTACGTTTCAACGGTTGCTTCTACCGGCGCTACCATACTCAATCGATCGAAGTGGTTCAATTCCGTGACCGTTGAAGTCACCTCAACCTCCATCCTCAACGCCATTCTCGCATTGCCATTCGTTTCCGGATCTGCCAACGTAGGCAGGTATTCCGAGACCGCCACTCCCAACCGTAAATTGGATGTGGATAGAACGGCTTTGATTCCGGCTTCTCGCTTCAGCCAAAGAACATCCGCCTTCAATTACGGCAATTCGCTGAATCAAGTGGCGATGCTGAAAGGTGATTTGATGCATCAAGCCGGATTCACGGGACAAGGAATTTTAATTGCCGTATTGGATGCAGGTTTCAGTAATGCCAACAATATCGCACCTCTTGATAGCTTATTCTCACAAGGAAGGATTGTGGGGACTTGGGATTTCGTAGACAACGAATCAGACGTTTACGATGACGACGCCCACGGCTCCATGGTTTTATCTGCCATTGGCGCCAACTCCCCTGGAGAGCTGATCGGTACAGCGCCACATGCTTCATACTTGTTGTTGCGTTCCGAAAACGCACCGGCCGAAGCCATCATTGAAGAATACAACTGGGCCTCCGCAGCAGAATATGCGGATAGCGCAGGTGCCTATATTATTAACTCCTCATTGGGTTATACTGTTTTTGATGACCCTTCACAGAATCACTCGTATGCCAATCTGGATGGCAACACCACCCCTATCTCCATTGCAGCAGACATCGCTGCATCCAAAGGCATGGTGGTTTGCAACAGCGCAGGAAACGAGGGAAATGGTTCATGGTTTCATATCAGTGCTCCTGCAGATGCAGATAGTATTCTTGCTGTAGGTGCCGTGGATGCCGGAGGCTTGAATGTTGGTTTCAGTGGTAAAGGTCCCTCCTTTGATGGTCGGGTGAAGCCCGATGTTTCAGGTCAAGGTTTTGGAACGATTGTAGCCGATCCTTGGAACGGCACAGGGGTTTTTGGGGGTAGTGGCACTTCCTTTTCATCGCCCCTCATTGCAGGTATGGTGGCCACTTTGTGGCAGTGCAGCCCTAATTCAGGCAGCCAATCCATCATCAATGCTGTCCGACAAAGTGCTTCACAGTTTTCCAATCCTGACTCGCTCCTGGGCTATGGAATCCCTGACTTCGTCGTTGCCTGCATGGCTTTATCCGGCCTGAACCCCGAATGGTCGTCACAAGATGAGTTGTTGGTAATTGATCAAAATCCCTTTCAAGACTATCTGACTTTTTCCTTCTTTTCCAAAACACCCGAAAAAACCATAATGGCATTGTACGATGTCACTGGCAGAACCGTATGGCAGGCGTCGATGGACATGGCGCCGTTAAGCAACAACAAGTCGTCTATCCCTACGACAGGGCTGAATAAAGGTATTTACATACTGACAGCCACCACGCAACGAGGCCGACAGTCAACGATTGCAATCAAATACTAATCAAGCTCATCAAATCATAAAAATTCAAAACCAAAAAAATGAAAAAAAACAAACTTTCCCATTTGATCACCGGTGTTTGCATCCTGGCCTCGGCACCATTGATTGCACAGCCCGTTAACGACGATTGCAGCGGCGCCATCAGCATCCAATCAGCGATTGGACAACCCATCGGAACCACCACCACTTTGGGGCCTTTTGACAACACTTTGGCCACTACCAATGCCGGTGACCCCGCTACCGGATATGAGTGTTTTGGTGAGCCTAACGGATCGGCTACAGCCCCCTCCTTGGAGAACACGCTGTGGTTTACCTTCGTAGGAGACGGCGGAAAATATTTTATCGAAACCGCAGACGGTGCCGGTATCACCAATTACATTGATGATGGTGATACGCAAATTGCGATCTATACCGGCGCATGTGGCACTTTGGTACCTTATGTGTGTAATGAAGACGGACCAAGCTCCGGGGCAAACGGCAATCCACCCTACCCTGCAGGACTCACTTTTAATACGTCACCTGGAATCACTTATTACATGATGATAGATGGTTTCAACTTTCAAGGTGCGATTTCAAATGGCCAATATTTGATTGAAGTTACCCAACAACAAACCATCGCTTGCAACAGTTCTTCGGTGACCATCGGAACAGCCTCAGCAACCGGCACCTTTGTTTGTCCAAACGACACCATTCGTTTTGACATCACGGGAGTGGTGACACCTACCGTTGGATTGGTTTCCGGCTTGGGATGGGTAATTTCTACCGCAGATTTGTTAGGCACCAATGACCCCATTGGTAACCCTGCCGTGGTTGCCGGTTACTCGGTTCAAAATCCTGCCCCTAGTACGAGCTTCAGC
>JBMTLM010000151.1:0-5212 GCA_049431185.1 Bacteroidia bacterium
GGTATTTGCAATGAATCCAAATTCTTGAGCGTGCCGGAAAAAGTTCCTTCATAGTAATCATACTGTGACATTCTTGCATGTGTGATTGTAACTTCACCCAAACCCGTATAAACAGTTGAACCAGGAAACGGCATAAATTGAATGCTTTGTTGTTGATATACTCCTACCAAGCCGTCACCCAAAAATAAATTACAAATAAAATTTGGAGTTGAAGCGCCTGTGTATTGCATGGTTGCAGCCCAACCACCTCCATTATTATCTGCCGCTAACATTCCGGTGGAGGAAGATAATCCATTTTGACTAAATGAATAATTCACTCCCCGGAATGTGATATTGGCATAATAATTAGAGGCGGTTGATTGACTGCTAGGATCATCATCCTCCTCAGAGCAGGAAGAAATAAAAGTTACTAGCAATACAAGCTTTAAAAGATAAACAATTCTGAGCATTGGAGAGATTGTTTAAACTGCTACTTGAAACTGATGTTTACTGAGGCCAGAATTCAATTATAATTTCAAAACACCTCCCAACTGGATGGCCGCAACCTGACCAGCCCCTACTTCACCATAAAGTCCGATAAGATCATTTAATTCATAGCGTATTCCGCCATGCCATCCAAAGCCAAAGGCTCCTCCAAAAGAATAATCAAATTTAAAATTATCATCATCGGAATCAACCTTGTAAGTGTATTTACGGTAACCCATACTCAAACCCGTATATGCATCAATTCGGTCGTTGGATACATTGAAATGGTAACTGCCTCGTCCCACTGCTAAAAGCTGTCCAATTTTGATTTCATATTTATATGTTCCCAGCGCGAGATTATTGGTTTTCCACGTGGCTGTGCTATTTTGATTGGCTATATAAATCCCCGCACTGAACTTGTCATTTAATCCATAATCATACTTAAGCACCCAAGGTCCAAAATTTTTAGATTTGAATTCGCTGTTGGAGTCATAGGCTTTCCAGTAAGCTTTCCATCCAAATCCAATGCCATATCCAGCGCCAATATAGCTTCTACCTGATTCAAAAGCCTGACCAAATGAGATGGTTTGCGGAAGAATCAAAAATGCAATCGTCAACAAACAAAGATTTTTTTTCATGCCATTATGAGATTTTAAAGTTTGATGAAATATGATTTTAGTTGAAATGCATTATTTTTTACAAACCAATATACTCAGTATTTTTAGAATTAATTCTAAAAACACTTTTAAATATATTGAATTGATTATGCAATAGTAGAAAGATTTTTAAAACCAACAAATTCCCGTTAAATATTTCCTAATCGATAGTCTTGGCGCATCAAGTACATAAAAGCCACTAAAAAAGGAGGGGGATATCATGTAAGGTTGATTCATACCCACCACCAAAATTTAGATGATTGATAAAAATTGATACAATTATTAACAAGACGCATAACATTCAAGTAAAATAGCATGTAATATTTCAAACCGGTTACTACTTTGCACGTTTTTATTTAAAGTGTTCTGCTAAGTTGCAAATCGACAGCGGTGACCACAAGCCAAATAATGGCTACCGGAACATAATCAGTAGTCATTCAGGTTGCAACCGTATGAACCGAAATCAGATTGTGCGAATTGAATTAATGGATTAGATTAACAAGGGTTAAATTCGAGCTGTCATTCAAATCAACCCATCCCCGAAGTATCGCTTCACACAATTCGGAGTTCAATCGTACGTCATAAATCGTAAATACCATCACCAGCCAACGGCGAGGCAAACTTGTAACTTGTAACTTGTAACTTGTCAACTAAATTACGCCTTCCGAATCACCGCACCCATCTTCTGCTCGTAAGCATCCATGATGCGTTGCATGGCCTTGTCGATTTCCTTATCTGTGAGTGTTTTTTCGTCGTCCCGCAAAACAAAACTCAATGCGTAGGATTTTTTATTGTCGCCCAACTTGGCATCCTCATACACATCAAACAAACCAACCTCGCGCAACAAACCCTTGTCGGTTTCGAATGCCAACTGCTCCAGATCGCCGTAACGTATGTTACGGTCCAAAATCATGGAGAGGTCGCGATGCACTTCCGGGAACCGGGGCGGCTCTAACGCTTTGAGCTTTTCCTTGGCGAAGTTCAACTCCAAGGCATCCAGATTCAGATAGGCATACCAACAAGGTCCTTGCAAGCCCGCCTCCTTCATGATTCTTTTACGAACTCGACCATAGCAAGCCATTTCCGTACCGTGATGCATCACAGCCATGCACTCTTCCAAATGAGCGTGATTCAACTGGTATTGCCAAGCTCGGGCAGGCACATGATATCCTGCCGAGGCAAGCACATTCGCAACCATCGACTTCAAATAGTAAAAAGAAAAAGACTCTTTCTTATGATCCCAGGAGCCCGGGTGACTCAAACCGTTCATTAATACACCTAACCCATTCGTTTCCGAATATCCGTCACCTCTACGGGCATACGACTTTCCAAATTCATACAGGCGCAAATCGCTACGCTGCCGGTTTTGGTTATACACGGCAGCATCCAACATCGGCAACAACAAATCATGCCGCATTACATCCAGCTCCGCACTCAACGGGTTTTTAATGCGTGCCAGTTGCGATTGGACCTCCTCTCCATAACCATTGGACCGGAAGAGTGAATTCGACATGATTTCATTGAATCCGTTCGAGGATAAATAATGGCTCATCCGTTTGCGACGCATTTCCAACGGGGCATCGCCGCCGGATTGCATCGACAACTGCATGTTTTCAGGCAATGGAATATTGTCGTAACCATAGATTCTCAACAACTCTTCACACACATCTGCTTCACGCGTTACATCCACGCGATAGGGCGGTATTTCCAAATCCCAACCGTTTTCGAGCTCGTTGATGACTCGGATATCCAGCGTAGCCAGAATGGCCGAAACGACTCCTCGATCCAAATCCAACCCGGTAATACGCTTGATGGTGGCATGTCGCAATTGAATACGGTTCCACGCAATCGGTTGTGGATAATGATCCTGTATGGATGAAGCGATCACGCCACCTGCCACATCTGCAATGAGCAAGGCAGCACGTTTCAGTGCATACAAAACCATCTCTGGATCGGTGCCGCGCTCAAAACGAAAGGAAGCATCCGTTTTCAAGCCATGGTGCTTAGACGATTTGCGAATGGAAACCGGAGCAAAGGTGGCACTCTCCAAAAAAACTTCCGTGGTGGTTTCACTCACACCCGAATGCAATCCGCCGAAAATACCCGCCATGCACATGCCCTTTTCAGCATCGCAAATCATCAATTCCTGTCCGTTGAGCTTACGCTCTGCTCCGTCCAAGGTGGTGAACATTGTGCCTGCCGCAAGCTTTTTCACCACCACTTTGCCACCGGCGATTCGGGTCGCATCAAAGGCGTGCAGTGGTTGTCCGGTTTCGTATAATACATAATTGGTGATATCCACCACATTGTTGATCGGACTCAACCCAACCGCTTTCAAACGGTTTTGCAACCATTGTGGAGAGGGAGCCACTTGAATGTTCGTCATGTGCAAACCCGCATAGCGGATGCAGTCCGCATCTTCAACGTGTAGGCTGATCGCAGGTGTTTGATCCGGTGTGTTGAATGACGAGACATCCGGCCATTGCAAAGACATGGTATGATCACCGGCCGCGTGTATCACGGCACGTAAATCGCGTGCCACGCCAATGTGCGAAGCGGCATCAGGTCGGTTGGGCGTAAGACCGATGGATAGCATCAGATCCTGCTCCACTTCGAAATGTTTCAGCGCAAGTTCACCGGGTACCGCTGTTGAGGGCAATACCAAAATACCACTGTGATCACCTCCCAAACCGATCTCATCCTCGGCGCAAATCATGCCTTCGGAGGCTTCACCACGTATTTTCGACTTCTTGATTTCAAAAGGTTCCCCTTGAGCGGGATGGATGATGGTTCCCGGAACCGCCACAATCACTTTTTGTCCAGCCGCCACGTTGGGTGCTCCACAAACAATCTGGGAAGGCTCTGCATTTCCTAAATCCACTTTGCAAACCGTCAAACGGTCGGCATTGGGATGACGCATCGTTTCCAACACATGTCCAACCACCAAACCACGCAAACCGCCCTTCACAGACTCGAATGGCTCCATGGACTCGACCTCCAATCCGCAACCAGTAAGCATGGCCGCTATGGATTCGGGAGATTCCTGGATGTTGAGATATTGTTTGAGCCAATTGAGGGAGATGTTCATAGTACACAGAGTAAATCACAAAATTAGGAAATCGCTTTGCGCTAACCCACTGACTTTCAAAAACAGTGTGAAACCATTGGAAGACACCTTTTCAACAATATCCGCCACATTCAATTGAAGTTGTGGCATTTAAGCAATTGTGGAAAAATATCCCTTGGTTTTTTAAGGTTGTTTTGAATTCCTTTGCACCCCTATTTAGAATTAATCTAATTTAATATATGCTTCTATGCGAACATATAATACACTGATAATCTGTTTTTTGATAACCTTATATAGTTCCGTTGCCTTTTCCCAAAAGGTTTCAGGGGTGGTAGTAAACCGGTCTGGAAAAGGGCTGTCCGGCATCCATATTGCTTCCAATCATGAACCCTCCATCAAATGCATTTCTGCCAACGATGGAAGTTATTCCTTGAGCCTACCGATTGGAATCCATCAGCTCACAGCAACCGCCATCGGCTATAAACCTTGGCAACGAACCATTCAACTGGCCTTCAGTGACACCCTGGTGATCCCCATCGTTTTGGATGACTCCACCATCATGATGCCTTCCGTTGAGATCCTTGGCAACAAGGGCGGGTCGATCAAGGATATTCCCGGTTCACTCACGCGCATCGAACCCTACGAAATTCAACGTTTGCAATCTGTATCCGGCAACGAAGTGATGCGTCAGTCGCCCGGGATACATGTAGTGGATGAAGAAGGATTGGGATTGAGAACCAATATCGGCATACGTGGATTGGATCCTGACCGAAGCCGAACCGTACTCATGTTGGAGGATGGTGTTCCAGTAGCCTTGGGTCCCTATGGAGAGCCGGAGATGTATTACACGCCCGCAATCGAGCGAATGGATGCCGTAGAAATTTTGAAAGGCAGTGGATCGCTTTTATATGGACCACAAACCATTGGAGGCGTGATCAACTACCGCACGATGGATCCACCCGAAAAGCTGGCGGGTGTTATTCGCAGCACCACCGGTCCCGGAGGATATTTCTCTTTTTTTGCG
>JBMTLM010000152.1:0-5209 GCA_049431185.1 Bacteroidia bacterium
GACAATACGATGTTCGCCTTCCAGACAGTTGCAATGTAGTTGAACACTTTTACCGCGGAAGGAATCGCCACCAACAAGGTTGTGAACACGAAAACGGAACCTAGGAACGGATTCATACCGGTAACAAACATATGGTGACCCCAAACGATGAAGGACAAAAACGCAATCACCAACATGGAACCCACCATCGCCTTGTAACCGAAAATGGGTTTACGTGACATGGTGGAGATCACCTCCGAAGCCAGTCCCAGGGCGGGAAGCAATACGATGTATACCTCAGGGTGACCCAAGAACCAAAACAAGTGTTGGTACAGGATGGGACTACCGCCAGAGTGCTCCAATGGAACGCCACCGATGAAAATGTCGGACAAATAGAAGCTGGTACCCATACTGCGATCGAAGACCAACAAGAGGGCAGCGGCAACCAACACAGGGAAGGATAGGATACCTAGGATCGCTGTAATAAAGAATGCCCACACCGTTAATGGAAGACGGGTCATCGACATCCCTTTGGTACGCAAGTTAATGACCGTAGCCACGTAATTGATACCTCCCAAAAGGGCAGAAACAATAAACAATACCATAGAAACCAGCCATAGGGTCATACCTAATCCTGAACCAGGTATCGCTTGCGGCAGGGCTGACAAAGGGGGATAAACCGTCCAACCAGCGGAGGCAGGACCAGCTTCCACGAAAATCGATCCGAACATTACTGCTGAAGAAGCAGCAAAGAACCAGAAGGAAAGCATGTTTAAGAAGCCTGATGCCATATCACGGGCACCTACCTGCAATGGAATGAGCAAATTACTGAAGGTTCCAGACAAACCACCGGTCAATACCATGAAAACCATGATGGTTCCGTGGATGGTTACCAAGGCTAAGTAAAAACCAGGGTCCAGTTTGCCATCCTTACCCCATTTTCCAATGAGGCTTTCTAATATCGGGAATGACTCGTTTGGCCAAGCCAATTGTAGGCGAAATATCATGGACATAGCCATGGCAAGGAACGCCATGAAAATGGCCGTGATCAGAAACTGCTTGGAAATCATCTTGTGGTCGGTACTGAACACATATTTGGTCCAGAACGTCTCCTTGTGATGATGGTCGTGGTGACCATGATCATGGTGCTCGGTGGCGTGGGCGTGGGTCGTTTCTTTGACTTCCATCTTGAAGTATTGTTATCCGGGTGTTAAATCTGATTGTTTAGGTATTGCTTCCAATATATAACAAACAAACCATTACATCTTGTTTGCAACGGGAGCATTTGTTTGGGTGGAATCCGCTGGAGTGGCACTAGCCGTAGCTGGAGCAGGGGCGGGTTCATCTTTCTTTACGGGAATGGCCGGTTTTTGTGTTTTCAACCAGGCTTCGAAGGAGGTCTTGTCATTCTCAATCACCACATTCATCTTCATATTGTAGTGGGCAACACCACAAATCTTGTTGCACAATAGCACATAATTGAACTTGTCGTTATTGGTTTTCTTCCGCATTTCAGATGTGCTGATGGTGGGCACCATGTAAAAAGACGTGTTCATACCGGGCACACAGTTCATCTGGGTACGGAAGTGCGGGAAGTAGGCGGAATGGATCACATCCCTGGAGTTGAACTGGAACTGAACGGGCACATCCTTGGGCAAACGCATTTCATTGCCACTGGTCATGATGTCGTCTGCGCCGGCCGGGTCGCTATAATCCATTCCCAATGGGTTATCATCAGAGATAAGCTTGTAGAATGTACGTCCCAATTTATTATCCGGTCCGGCATAGCGGGCCATCCAGTTGAACTGGTAACCATATACCTGAACCCGCATGCCATCATCAGGATGGCCTTGGGTGATTTTGTTCCACTCCTTCAATCCGGTTACGATCAATGCTGACAATACGATAGTGGGCACTACGGTCCAAATGATTTCCAGCTTGTGATTGTCGGGATAAAACAGGGCGCGACGAGAGCTGCTGTTCTTGTATTTGTACACGAACCAAAACAATGCGATCTGTGTGGCGATAAAGACCAATCCGATTACGGCAAAATTGATGTTGAGCAGGAAGTCGGTCTTTACACCATGCTCAGAGGCTGCTTCTGGCAACATCAAAGGCTGATACTTAATGGTCATGTAAACCATCAGCACCAAACCGATGGCCATGAAGGCCATTAGACCGAGGGCATTACTTCTGTCGGCTCGTTTTTGCTCTTCATCCTCATTCTCACCGGAGAGTACGGATGCCAACTGGGCCACATTCATAAGCCTAACCACTACGAGGATGCTTAGAATGCAGGCTATTATCATCAGCGTGTTCATGTATTGTTGTGTTTGCTAGGTTTCTTTAGAGTTCGGTAGCGTGTAGGGATTAATTAAATGTTGTGATGCAGGCTTTCCTGGAGCAGTGGGTGTTTCTCACGCAACAATGGAGCCTTGGAGAGCGAATTTTGAACCACATACATGAACAGGCCAAGGAATCCGATGGTGGTTCCAATTTCCATCCAGCCAATGTGCCAATGCTCTTTTACCACACCTGGGGTCACCATCAAGAACACGTCGATCCAGTGTCCGATGAACAACACCACCGAGATGGTCATCAATAAATTCAACTTACGCTTGGCATCCCGTGTCATCAACACAAGGAAAGGGGCAATGAAGTTGATCAGGAAGTTGGCGATGAACAATTCGCGATAGTGGTCGAATCGAACCATGAAGTATGTAACTTCCTCTGGGATGTTGGCATACCAGATCAGCATAAATTGGGCAAACCACAAGTAGGTCCAAAAGATGCTGAAGGCGAACATAAACTTGCCCGCATCATGCAGATGGTGTTCGGTGATAAAGGGCATATTGCCTTTCTTCACGTTGTAAGCAAGGATGAAATTCATCACGGCAATGGCGCTGATGAACATACCGGCAAAGGTGTACCACCCAAACAAGGTGGAGAACCAATGGGTGTCGATGGACATGATGAAATCCCATGCGGCGGTGGAGGATGTCACGGCGAAGGCCACCAAGAACCAAATGGCGAGTTTTTTCGCTTTGAAATAATTGGAGGTTCCTCCTTCGATGTCCTCTTTCAAGGAATATTTGCGAAGCATGTGGGCGCACCCGATCCAGATGGCAAAATAGGCCAACATACGGATGGTGAAGAAAGGCAGATTGAGGTAACCCGCCTTGCCAGCGATGATGTAATCGTATTCGGCCGAAGCAGGATCATACAACTCTTCGTGCAGCCAATGGTAAAGGTAATGTCCGCCGTTGTGAGCAGCGATGTAATTGCCAAAGAACACCACCAACATGAAGACGGCTGCAAACGGAAGGAAGGTTGTCATGGCTTCCAAAATGCGCTTGAGTACGACAGACCAACCTACTTCAGCGGCATACTGCACCGATAAGAAAAAGGTGGCGGCCAAGGAAATGGCCATGAAGTAAAAAGTGTTATGAAGCAGGTTCGACCATGCTTGGTGGCTATGCGTTGCGAAAGCCGCAATGACCGAAATGAGACCCACGGCCATCATCACAAAGGTGATCGTCTTGCTTTTTTGGGTGAAATTGTAATTCATATCAGGTTCGGTTGATGGTATTATCGTTTACCGTGATTTATTTCTTTTGGGTACTATCGGCTGGAGCCGCAGCAGCATTCGCCGGCTGAGGTCCTTTTTTAGCCAATTCGTGAACATACATGGTGATCTTCCAACGCTCATCAGGATTCACCAGAGTGGCATGTGGCCCCATCAGGTTGATTCCATAAACGATGGTATGGTATATTTTGCCGTCAGTCAGCTCACGCATGTTGCCTCCGCGGGATGAAACACCTGCAGAATACGATGGAGGGGGTGGAAATTTACCGGTGGCAATGAGTGAGCCGTCACCTTGCCCCGTTTCACCATGGCAGTGCATGCAGAAATTGGTATAAAGACGCTTCCCTTCAGCCAGGTTTTTTTCATTCACCTCTAATGGGTTCTTAAGGTCACGGCTTGCAGCGTCATAACCTTCGCGGCCGTCAGGGTAAGTGAAAAAGGAATAATCCCTTGGAACGCTTCCCTTAACAGGCATCATGGCCGACATGGAATCAGGATTGAGTGGGTTCACGGAATAGGCCTTGAATGCCGGCGTGCGATACATGTCAGGCATGAATTCGTAACCGGGCTTGGAAGGATCCTTGGAACAGGAGGCCATCATGAAGGAGGCCCCTACGATCAGGATTCCGGAGAGCAGCCTTGTGTTGGTGAGTTTCATCTCAGTGTGTTCGGTTGTTGTTTTCAATTAGTCTTTAACATAGATGGCACCTGCCTCTTTCATGGCAGCATGAGCAGCGGCTTTGCCCGCATCGTCCTTCACTTCAATGCACATCACAAAACGGTCGTCAGCCATACGGTCGTCTATCACATGCGGCTCCACTCCGGGAAGCAGCTTACTGCGAAGGAAGAACGTCAAGGCCATGCCGTGAGCGGCGCACAAAACCGTTACCTCGAAAGTAACCGGAATGAATGCAGGCAGATTTTTGTAGAGGGCAAAGTTGGGTTTGCCACCGATATCCATCGGCCAGTCGAGGATGTTCATGTACCACATCATCAATAAGGCCAAAGATGTGCCCGTCATGCCGAAAAGGAAGGCACACATGGATATGCGCGTGCGCTTCAATCCCAAAGCATGATCCAGACCATGGATCGGGAAAGGTGAAATCACATCCTTCACCTTGAAATTCTTGTCTTTCAATTTGGGTATGGCGGCGAGGACTACATCGTCGTCGTCGAATACGCCGTAGGCCATTTTAGTGTCCATGGTGTTGCGCTCCTTTCTTTTTAGCCTGAGAACTGGATGATTTGATAATGGTTTTCAATTCGCTCATTGCAATAACGGGGAAGAACCTGGTGAACAACAGGAAAGGAACGAAGAACAGTCCCAAAGACCCGATGAAGATGCCCACCTCTACCCATGTGGGTGAATACATGGTCCAACTGGAGGGCACATAATCACGATGCAACGAAGTCACGATGATTACAAAACGCTCGAACCACATTCCAATATTCACGAAGATGGAAATGAAGAAGGTGGCGAAAAGGCTGGTACGTAACTTATGCGACCAGAACAACTGGGGGGTGATCACGTTACAAGTCATCATACTCCAATAGGCCCACCAATACGGACCGGTGGCACGGTTGAGGAAGGCGTATTGCTCATATTCCACTCCGGAATACCAAGCGATGAAGAACTCCATGCCG
>JBMTLM010000153.1:0-5184 GCA_049431185.1 Bacteroidia bacterium
GCTGATCGGGCTTTCGGGTTTGATCACTCCATCGCTGGATGAAATGGTGCATGTGGCCAAGGAAATGGAGCGCGGAGGATTCAATATTCCTCTTCTGATTGGAGGCGCCACTACAAGCAAAGTACACACTGCGGTGAAGATTGCGCCCAATTATAGCCATCCCGTTGTGCATGTGAACGATGCCTCACGGAGTGTGCCGGTGGTCAGCTCGTTGTTGTCTGACGAGATGCGTCAGCCGATGGTGGAGCAAGTGCGTATCGATTACGAACGTATTCGTCAGCAACACGCCCAATCACGCATGCAAGAGCATTTCGTTTCATTGGAAGCCGCACGCGCCAATGCTTTCAAAACCGATTGGTCATCGATCCAGTTTGATGCACCGAAACATCTTGGCGTTACCGTGATGCGCGATTTTCCATTGGAGCAATTGGTGCCGTACATCGACTGGACACCCTTTTTCCACAGTTGGGAGTTGAAGGGAAGCTATCCCCGTATTTTGAGTGATGCTGAAAAAGGTGCTGAGGCCACCAAATTATTTGCAGATGCACAATCCATGTTGCAACGTATCATCCAAGAGCAATGGATCAAGGCGCATGCAGTGGTAGGGGTATGGCCGGCCAACAGCCATGGTGATGATATTTTGGTGTATGCCGATGAGCAACGATCACAATCCGTTTGCTCTTTGCAAACTATCCGACAGCAAACCCAAAAACCGCAAGGCATGGCCAATATCGCCTTGTCGGATTTTGTGGCACCGGTGGGCTATCCTGACCATGTAGGTGCGTTTGTAGTCACCACGGGTGATGGGGTTGATGCCAAGGTGGCGGAGTTTGAGCAGGAGCACGACGACTACTCAGCCATCATGCTGAAGGCTTTGGCTGACCGGTTGGCGGAAGCTTTTGCCGAACTCATGCACCTCAAGACCCGCAAGGAAATTTGGGGTTATGCTGCTGATGAAAATCTCTCCGGTGCGGAGCTCATTGCCGAGCAATACCGTGGCATCCGCCCTGCGCCCGGTTATCCGGCACAACCTGATCACACAGAGAAGGAAACACTGTTCCGTTTGTTGAATGCAACCCAGCACACAGGCGTTTCGCTCACCGAAAGCATGGCCATGTATCCAACTGCTGCCGTTTGCGGACTTTATATCGCTCACCCCGAATCAGCTTACTTCGGAACGGGAAAAATTAACCAAGATCAAGTGGATGATTATGCCCAGCGAAAGGGATGGAGTCCTGCTGAGGCTCAGAAATGGCTGGGTGTGGTGATGGGTTAGTGAGCATACCTGTAACATTTCGTTGACTATGACTTTTGTCACACGCGTGGCTTAGTCATCAAGGTAGTTTTGTGAGCATGTTGCTCCGACACGCTTTATGGCTTTGCTGTTTTTTTATTTTGAATGGCGTAGGAACGGCTTTTTCGCAGGAACAGCTATCCGCCACTGAAATGGTTCGTAGGGCGGATGCCCATGCGCGAGGCAACACCTCTCAAGCCGAAGTTTCCATTCAAATCATTCGTCCGACATGGAGCCGCGACCTAACCATGCGCATGTGGGCCAAAGGCACTGATTATTCGATGATCTTGGTGTTGTCGCCTGCCAAAGACAAGGGCACCGTATTCCTCAAGCGAGGCAAGGAGGTTTGGAATTGGATCCCATCCATCGAGCGCAGCATCAAACTGCCTCCTTCCATGATGTCGCAAAGTTGGATGGGAACCGACTTCACCAACGATGATTTGGTGAAAGAGTCGTCTGCCGTAAACGATTACATCCACACGTTTTCAGGTACTGACACCCTCATGGGTCGATCCTGCCGCATCATTACCATGATACCCAAGCCCGAGTCGGCCGTAGTATGGGGCAAGGTGGTGGTGTGGATCGATGTGCAGGATCTCATGCAACTGCGAATGGATTTTTACGATGAGGATGGAGTTTTGAGTTCCATCATTAAAGCCACCGAAGTGGGTCGATTGGCTGGACGCATGTTGCCGATCACCATGGAGATGACGCCCATGGACAAGAAGGGTCAGAAAACCATCATGTCGTATCGTAACCTGGTGTTGGATGCACCCATCGAGGATTCGTTTTTCAGCACCAACAACATGAAATCCGTCCGTTGACTATGTACCTGCTGTTGGCCTGGCGAAACATTTGGCGCAATCCGCGCAGGACGCTGATCACCATGGCATCGGTGTTTTTTGCGGTGTTGCTGGCCATATTCATGCGCTCGGCCACCAAAGGTGTTTATGAGAACATGACCGACACCATGGTGCGTTTCTCCTCTGGTTATATCCAGCTGCATGCCAAAGGATATTGGGATGAGCGCATCCTTGATAATGCCTTCCAGCCGGATTCATCGCTGATCAAAAAAATGGAAGTGCATGATGTGACGGCAGTGGTACCACGTTTGGAAACCTATGCACTGCTTTCGTATCACTACAAGTCACGTCCTGCGGCAGTGATCGGTATCGATCCAGTACGCGAAAGCAAGGTAACGGGTATCAGCAACAAAATTGTAAAAGGCATACTGCCGCAATTGAATGATACCGCTTTGCTGCTGGGAGTGCGACTAGCGGAAATCATGCATGTGCAAGTAGGTGACACCATCGTGATCATAGGACAAGGGTACCACGGTAGTATGGCCGCTGCCCTGGTTCCTGTGGCAGGTTTGGTGCGATTTGGTTCGCCGAAATTGGATGAGAACCTGGTCTACATGCCGTTGGTGGCATGTCAGCGAATTTTTTCAGCCGACTCGCTTTTGACTTCGCTGTCGGTGATGGTGTCTGATCCGGATGATATGCAACAGGTGTATGATGCTTTGCGCGCCACGATGGATACTTCCCGCTACGAAATCATGCATTGGAAGGAGATGTTGCCGGAGTTGGATCAGTTGGTGGAGGCGGATTCGGCAGGACACTATATCACCATTTACATTTTATATCTGGTGATTTCATTTGGGATCTTCGGGACCATGCTGATGATGACGCGTGAGCGATTGCACGAATTCGGTATCCTAGTAGCCATTGGTATGCGGAAGCAGGTGTTGGGATTGATGGTCATCCTGGAGGTGTTCATGATATCTGCATTGGGTATTGTTTCAGCGTCGGCAGTGGGGTATCCGTTGGTGACTTGGCTCAAATACCATCCCATTCATGTCGGAGGACGTGTGGCCGAAGTGTATGAAGGATTTGGGTTGGAGGCCATCATCCCCTGTTCGAATGACCCAGCGGTGATCGGATATCAGGCCATGCTAGTGATGCTGATCACTATGTTGCTATCCATCTACCCCTTCTACAAAATACAACGTCTTCAACCCATTCAAGCCATCAACAGCTAAGTCATGCTCATCCTCATCGCCTGGAGAAACATTTGGAGAAACAAGGTGCGTAGCCTGGTGGTGATGTTATCCATTGCCGTCGGTTTATGGGCTGGCTTGACCGTGATGTCATTTTCGTTCGGCATGTATCAAGGACATATCCAGCATGTCATCCTGTATCAATTATCGCACCTGCAATTACATCATCCAAACTTTCGATCCGAGTTGGCGCTAAGCGATTCGTTACGCAATGCTGATGCTTTGGAACGAGGGATTCGAGCATTACCTCAAGTGAAAGCCACTGTGCGCAGGGTGGTATCCAGTGGCATGGTGGTTACCGCATCCGGTTCAGCCGGCGTTTTACTGGTGGGAACAGTGCCCGGTGACGAGCAACGCGTAACAGGATTGGATTCGATGATCATGGAGGGAAGTTATTTTACGGATGTTACCAAGAAGGAGATGATCATCGGAGCCAAATTGGCCGAGAAACTGCACGCCAAAGTAGGTGGCAAGGTGGTGGTGATGATGCAGGACGCCGCTGGCGAGATGGTATCGGGCGCTTTTCGGATCAAAGGTATTTTCAGAACAAGAAATTCCGAATATGACCAAAACAATGTATTTGTGCCGATCGGGAAGTTGCAGGACCTGGCATCAGTGAGCCATTCATCCCATGAGATGGCTGTGTTGCTGCGGCAGGGAGCGGAGCTGCAAAATGTACAACGGCAAATCAAGCAAATCGCATCCGGAGTTGAGGTGATGAATTGGATGGAGCTTTCTCCCGAACTTGATTTGGTGGTGAATTCATTCGATACCTACATGTACATTTTCATGGGCATTATATTGCTGGCACTGATGTTTGGCATTGTGAACACGATGCTCATGGCGGTCTTGGAGCGGCAACGTGAAGTAGGGATGCTGATGGCCATTGGCATGAACCGCAGTCGCGTGTTTGGCATGGTGATGCTTGAAACCGCATGGCTGGCTGTTGTAGGAGGACCCGTGGGTATTTTGTTTGGTCACCTCACCATCGCTTATTTCGCCACCAATGGTGTTGACCTCTCTCAATATTCAGAGGCGCTGGCGATGTATGGATTTTCCAATGTAGTCTACTTTCAACTTGATACCGGATTTTATCTGCCTGTTTTAATGATGACCATCGGGGTGGCATTGCTATCTGCCGTTTATCCCGCCATGCGAGCCATCAGATTGGAACCGGCTCAAGCAATCCGCAAAATCTAATCCTATGGCACAAGCAGTCATTGATGCACACAACATCTCTAAGGTGTACAATCCCGGTAAGGTTCCTGTAAAAGCGCTTACCAATGTTCATTTGCATATTGAAGAAGGTGAATTCACCGCTTTGGTTGGTCCCTCCGGGTCTGGCAAATCAACGCTCTTGAACATCATTGGAGGATTGGATATGCCTACAACGGGACAGGTGATTGTTTCCGGTGCTGACCTCACCACCATGTCATCCAATAAACTCATTGATTTCCGCTTGCATCACATTGGTTTCGTGTTTCAGTCGTTCAACCTGGTTCCGGTTTTAAGTGCCAAGGAAAATGTTTCGCTTGTGATGTTGATGCAAGGGGCCTCCAAAAAGGAACGCAATCGCAGAGCCGAGGAATTGCTGTTTCGTGTAGGCATGTCGGACAAGATGGATGTGCGTCCGGGCGAATTGTCGGGCGGACAACAGCAACGGGTGGCCGTGGCACGGGCGATGGCTTCACGACCCAAATACATTTTGGCTGATGAGCCTACCGCCAATCTGGATTCCAAATCGGCTGCCAATTAAATCGACATGATGGCGGAGTTCAATAGGGAGGATAAGACCACGTTTATATTCTCAACCCACGATATACGTGTTATC
>JBMTLM010000154.1:0-5166 GCA_049431185.1 Bacteroidia bacterium
AGCCCGTCTGATGTCGCAGGCATTGCGTAAGCTGACAGCTACTATCAGCAGAACGGGTTGTTGCTGCATCTTCATTAACCAGCTCCGTGAAAAAATCGGCGTGATGTTCGGTAATCCCGAAACCACCACCGGAGGTAATGCACTGAAATTCTATTCTTCCGTTCGTTTGGATATCCGCAGAGTGGGACAACTCAAGGATGGTGAAACCGTCATTGGAAACCGCACCCGAGTTAAAATTGTCAAAAACAAAGTCGCTCCTCCCTTCCGTACCGCTGAGTTTGATATCCTTTATGGAGAAGGAATCTCCAGGAGTGGCGAAATCGTGGATCTTGGCGTCGATCGTGGTATTATCAAGAAAAGCGGTTCATGGTTCAGCTACAATGAAACCAAGCTTGGACAAGGAAGAGAATCCGTAAGGCAACTCTTCATGGATAACCCTGAATTGGCCGACGAAATTGAGATGCAAATTCGCGCCTACCAACCAGGCGAAGTATCTGAATAACCCCCCATTTTCATCATGATAGGACAAGAGTCTGCCTCCGGGCGGACTTTTGTTTTTAGTAGCTTTACGCTATGAAAAAGTCACTCAACTACGCTTTGCCGGCATTTTTGATGCTGCTTCTCATCTCAGCCTACTCATGTCAAAATGATGCTGAAAACAATGCAGATTCCAATGACTCTACTCAGGTAAGCACCGCTGATACCTCTTTGGAGGCCGTTAACAAGGAAATAGCCAACAACCCCAATAACCCTGAATTGCTACATAAGCGGGCGCTTTTATTGATCGACCGGGCACGGTTCGAAGAGGCCCTATCAGATATGAAAACTGTTCTGGAATTGGATTCAACCAAAGCTGCATATTACGTTACCATGGCCGACTTGTCGATGGCTGCTAATCGAACGTTCAATGCGAAGCAGTTTTTAGAGAAATCCATTCAATTGGATCCCGACAACCACGAAGCCTCAATGCGTTTGGCTGAACTGAACTTTATTGTTCGTCGCTATGCAGAGTCTTTGGAGATTTTAAACCGATTGCTGAACAAAAACAAAGCGGATACTACGGCTTTGTTGATGAGGGGCTTTATTTTCAAGGAGAATGGAGATACGAATCAAGCCATCAATGATTTTCGTTCTGCAGTGGAGGCCAATTCGAACTTCTATTCCGCCTATCATCAATTAGGCATGATTTTTCAACTGCGCAATGATCCTATTTGTGTTGGTTATTTTTCGAACGCCATTCGAATCCGTCCGAACAGTGAAGAGGCTTTGTATGGAAGAGGGTTATGGTATCAGGAACATGAGGAATTCGATAAGGCCATTCAAGATTATACCTCCATCATTAAAATCAACCCCGCAAACAAGTCGGCTCATTTTAACCTGGGCTACTTACATCAAGTGCATCTCAAAGTATACAATGAAGCCATCAAGCATTTCTCTAAGGCTATTGATGTGGATCCTCAGTATGCGGAAGCCTATATGAACAGAGGTTTATGCCACGAAGCTATCGGTAATGTGGTTGCAGCCAAAAAAGATTTTGAAACAGCCTTGATACATCGTCCCGGTTACCGGTTGGCCCAGGAAGGACTCACACGGGTTTCTAAATGAAAAAAGCCCTCAACTTGAGGGCTTTTGAGTGTATAAATCCAATCTTTTAGGCCATCATGGCCATTTTGGGACCTGCATTGATGATTTCATCAGAAGTACCTTCGGCGTATTGCGCGAAGTTCTTGATGAATGCGGCAGCTAAATCATTCGCTTTGGAATCATAGCCGTTTTTATCCGCCCAAGTTTCACGAGGGTTCAATATCTCATTGGGAACATTGGGGCAGGAGGTTGGGAATTGTAATCCGAAAACGGGCAGGGTATCGTATTTGACGTTATCCAATTCGCCATTGATGGCAGCGGTAATCAGCGCTCTGGTGTAGGCGAGCTTGATTCTGGAGCCAATGCCATAAGCACCACCAGACCAACCGGTATTCACCAACCATACCTTGGCACCTGATTCTTTAAGTTTTTTACCTAATAGCTCCGCATAACGCGCAGGATGCAATGGTAGAAATGCCTTTCCAAAACAAGCGGAAAAGGTAGTGGTGGGTTCGGTAATACCAACTTCGGTACCGGCAACCTTGGCGGTATAACCGGATATGAAATGGTACATCGCCTGGCCAGCATCCAAACGGGATATGGGAGGTAAAACGCCGAAAGCATCTGCAGTAAGGAAGAAAATGTTTTTAGGTGCCTTTCCTGTCGATACCGCTTTCGCATTATCAATGTAATTTACGGGATATGCCACCCGTGTGTTTTCGGTTTTGGAAGTGCTGTCGTAATCAACCGTGGTAGTTCCCTCGAAGAAATCAATGTTTTCCAGCATTGAACCGAACTTGATGGCATTGAAGATCTGAGGCTCTTTTTCTGCTGATAAATTGATGCATTTGGCGTAACATCCTCCTTCAAAATTGAAAACAGAGTCATCCGACCAACCATGTTCGTCATCGCCAATCAAGGCCCGATTGGGGTCGGCAGACAAAGTGGTTTTCCCCGTACCTGATAAGCCGAAGAAAATGGATACATCACCACTGGCACCTTCGTTGGCTGAGCAATGCATGGATAGGGCATTGCGATGCTGCGGTAAAACGTAATTAAGTACAGAGAAAATTCCCTTCTTGATTTCACCAGTGTAGCCCGTGCCACCGATCAGAATGATCTTTTGGGTAAAATTGATCACTGCGAAATTGTGTTGGCGGGTACCATCCAATTCAGGTGATGCCAAGAACCCGGGAGCTGATATTACCGTCCATTCGGGTTCGAAATGCATGATCTCATCTCGGGTAGGGCGTAAGAAAAGATTATTGGCAAATAAATTCTGCCAAGGCATTTCGGTGACCACCCGAACATTCAGTCGGTATTTAGGATCTGCGCAAGCATAGCAATCACGAACATATACGTCTCTACCAGTCAAGTAGGCCGTTACTCGTCCATATAATTGTTCGAATTTGGATGGGTCGAATTTGATATTGATATCACCCCACCACACGTTGTTCTCGGTTTCGCTGTCGCAAACGATGAATTTGTCTTTGGGTGATCGGCCGGTAAATTCCCCGGTATCCACTGCCAATGCTCCGGTATCGGTTAATTGACCTTCTCCACGCAGGATGGTTTCTTCAATCAGTTCAGAAGGGGCCAGGTTCCAATAAGCTGCCGCAACGTTTTTCAGTCCAAGAGAAGCTATGGTTGCACCCGGTGCCTTGATTCCGAATTCGTTCATTTTCTAGGATTTTGTTTCAATGCACAAAGGTAAGCAAAATCAATGTGTAGCAGAATATGCTCAGCGCTTGTGCATACAAGGTTGATTTTCAGATATCTGAACAAGTTTACTAGTGCCAATGGAGCTGGTTATTTCTTGAATGAATAACTGCTGCTCATTGGAGGTCAATTCCAACAATTGGAAGCAATAGTCAACCTCTCCTTCACGACCCCACGGGTACTGCTCTTGTTTGAGCACGGTACCTTTTTTCTGTTCCCAAGCTGCGACAATGCGATCCATTCCTGATTTGGCATTGAAGTCAGGACCCTCGCCAATGGAAATAAAGGAGATTATTAGCCGGTACTTGGTAGACTGTGGCTCGTCCTCCACGGTTTCAGCCCGATCTTTGGCCGGGTCCCTAGGCGCTGTTTCATCCTTGGCGACATTTCCGGCAGGTTGAGAAGTAGTACATCCAATCGCCAGCATCCATACAATAACCGAACCGCTGATTAACTTCATCTTATTATTCATGTAAATTATTTTAATATTTTGATTTATAATTATTTAAATTAATTGACATGGCGATTAATATCCAACCAATAACCAATAAGATTCCGCCTATGGGAGTAATTGGACCCAAGATTTTTAGGTAGTCGGCATCCCAAAGCGACCGTGTACTTAGCAAATAAATGGATCCACTGAAACATACCATGCCCGCTAAAATCAATTTTGAGGCCAAAATAATCCTGGGCCCATTGAAAGGGCTCTCCCTAAAATGCAGCAAGACGACCAGAACCAAAAGCACTACCGAATGAATCAGGTGGTAGCGTACAGCGGTTTCAAATGCGGCAAGCAGCTCTGTGGTCAAAACGGATTTCAGTGCATGGGCACCTAACGCTCCTAAAACAACTGCCAGGGCGCCGGAAATGCCGGCTGCCCGCACTAGGAATTTGGTGCTCATAGAAATCAATTATCTCCTAGAGCCAATGTACTCGTTCAACTCCTCAATGGAGGATTCGAAGGTGAACACGTCATTCAACTTATAATAATTGCCGATGTCGTAGGTTCGGGAATAGGCATATTTGGCAAAATCCAGCTTTGAATCCTCAAAAGTGAACAATTGAGCTATCTCTTTAACCTGTTGGGCAGTCAGACAATTTGAATTGATCACTTGCTTGGAGATGGTCAGTTTGCTTTCTTCAAAGGTTTTGGATGCGATGGACTGTTTCATGGATTCAAATTCTCCAGGAACCAATGGCATTGGACAACCAATCGGTCCCGTATATCCGGGCACATAAACCACCGGAGTGGGCGCAGGAACAGGTCGCGGTGGAACTGCAGTGCTGGTGGTGGTAGTCGTGGTGGTAGTGGTCATGGTTTGCTGGGATGACATGCTTCCATTGGTCTCAAATCCCGAAACATTCATGGAGATACTTCCTCCGGTTTCATTGATATTAACTCCCATGGATATGCCCCCTCCAACGGGAGGTGCCCCGCCGCCTGTGGTGGTGGTGATCGTGGTTTGTTGAATCACGGTTTCTGAGGTGTTAACCGGAACAGGCTCTATATACACCGGCGCCGATGGATTAAATACCACCACAGACGTTTGGGGTGGAGTGGGAGGAGCTTCGTTGATGGGTACGAAACTCATCATCCTGGCAACATATTCGTTTTTCTTGTTTTTCTTGAGGACATAAGTGGCCTCCGTGCTTGGATCAAGGTAGATATTGAAGTTGGGTTGCCCCAAGGCTACATCCTCAAAAATCACTTTAAGTTTGTAGTTAGGTGCGTTCAAGCCAGTGACTTTTACATTGGTCTCATGCTTGTCGTTTTGACGCAATCCGTTAAGAATGGCGATGAATCGCTCTCCATTTTCAGAGAAGAGGATCAGATTGGAGTTTTGTGCAAATGATTCCATCCCA
>JBMTLM010000155.1:0-5154 GCA_049431185.1 Bacteroidia bacterium
CTCCGGTTTTGGCGGCTTCGGTCACCACCACGGCATCGCATAATCCGGCAATGATGCGGTTGCGCTTGGGGAAGTTTTCGCGATCGGGTTTGGTGCCACTCGGATTTTCACTCAAAATGCCACCCGTTGCCGTCATTTTTCTTGCAGTGTTGGTGTGTTGATGAGGGTAAATGCGATCCAGTCCGTGAGCTACTACACCGATGGTGGGAATATTGTTTTCGAGGCAGGTGCGATGCGAAGTGATATCGATGCCATAGGCCAATCCGCTGACAATGGTGACCCCTTCCGTCCCCAAGTCGGCGCATAGTTTTTTGGTTTGATCCCTTCCATAATCGGTGGCCTCGCGTGTGCCAACTACGGCAACCATGCGTTGTGCATCCAGTGAACCTACTCCTTTGAAATAGAGGAGCAAGGGTGCATCATGGCAGTTTTTCAGTCGGGATGGGTAATCGTTGTCGGAATAGAAAAAGGTTTTGATGGCATGTTTTCGGATGAATTTCAATTGATTTTCGGCACGATGGAAACATTTGAATCCGTTGATGGCGTTGGCGGTTTTGGGGCCGATGCCGGGAATTTTTAAAAGATTCTTTTTGCGTTCTTTGAAAACCGCATCCACGCCACCGCAATAGGAAATTAATTGTCGGGCAAGCACATCTCCAACTCCTTCAATCATGGTGATGGCGATGCGATGCAGAAAAGCGTCATCGTTCATTTTTTTGAAAAGTAAAATAAAAAGTATCTTTCGCAAAAATATGGAGATTCAAACTATGTCACGTTTCGTTCAAAACGCAATGAAGTCTATCTTGCTACTTCTCCTTTTATGTAGCGCTGTTCAAACCAACGCCCAGGATCGTGCCGTATTGGTAGGCAAGGTGTTAGATGCCAAATCGGGTCAGACATTGCCGGGTGTTACGGTAGGGGTTTCGGGTACCACTTCGGGAACGATTACGGATATTGAGGGAACGTACCGTTTGGAGTTGATTGCCAAGGAGCAATCGATTGAATTCAGATTCTTGGGTTACACCTCCCAGTCTAGGATGGTAAATCCTACAGCCGGTCAGACCCTGCAATTGGATATGCGCTTGGAACCTGAATCCAAACTGTTGGACGTGGTGGTGGTGAGTGCGGGCAAGTTTGAACAAAAACTAGAAGAGGTTACGGTTTCGATGGCAGTGATTCGCCCGGCTTTAATTGAAAACACCAATGCCACCTCTGTCGATATAGTAATGGAACAAGTGCCTGGTGTTAATATTCTGGATGGTCAAGCCAATATCAGGGGCGGCAGTGGTTTCAGCTATGGTGCAGGAAGCAGGGTCCTATTGTTGGTGGATGATTTGCCAATGGTTGCCGCTGATGCAGGCGACGTGAAATGGAGTTTTTTGCCTGTTGAAAATATTGATCAAATAGAGGTGATCAAAGGAGCCTCATCCGCCTTGTTTGGATCTTCAGCTATGAATGGTGTGATCAATGTCCGAACGGCTTATCCCAAATCCACCCCCGAAACCCGGTTGAATTGGTTTTCGGGTTGGTATGGCGATACCAAACGAGAACAACTTCAATGGTGGGGTAAAAACCTGCAGCAATTTGGTGGCGTAAGTTTCAGTCATATGCAGCAGGCTGGAAATTGGGATCTCGTTGCTGCTGGTAATGCCTACCATGATGAAGGATATCGATTGGGCGAAGACGAGCGACGTTACCGAATGAATTTCAATACACGGTATCGTTTTCAGCGGGTGAAAGGTTTGTTTGCTGGGATTAATGCCAATTTCACTTTCAGTCAAGGAGGAAATTTCCTGATTTGGCAAGACGACTCGACCGGCGCGTATTTACCCTCCGGAGGATTGGACCCTGCGACCACCACATTAAGCCAGTATGATACACGTCGTACAAGTATTGATCCTTTTGTATCCTATGTAAAAGCCAATGGAACATCCCACAAGTTACGGCTTCGATACTTCAGTTCAGACAACCGTAACAACACCAACCAGCAGTCCATGGCCGCCGCGTACTTTGCAGAATACCAATACCAACGTAAAATCGGTGAGCGTACGAATGTTACTGGCGGGTTGACTTCCACCTTATACGATGTGAACAGTGAGTTGTTCAATGATCACGACGCCTCCAACTATGCGGTCTTTGCACAGGCTGACTGGAAGCATGGTCGATTCTCGCTTTCACTCGGAGGTAGGGTGGAGGCGAACCGCATCGATGATGATGATTATGAAACACTGCCGGTTTTGAGAAGCGGCATTAATTTCAAGGCGGCGGAGTATACACATTTACGTGCCTCTTACGGCCAAGGTTATCGCTACCCCAGCATTGCCGAAAAGTACACTTCGACCCGGGTTGGCAGTATTGTGATTTACCCTAATGACAGCGTCACTTCCGAAACGGGTGAAACAGCGGAGCTGGGCATCAAACAAGGTTTCAGGATTGGTGGATTTGAAGGGTATTTGGATGTGGCCGCTTTTTGGAGCGAATACAAGGACATGATGGAGTTCACATTTGGTAGATATGGTGGTCCAACTGACCCGCTTTTTGGGTTGGGCTTTAAGTCAAAGAATGTAGGCAATACGCGTATTACAGGCTTTGAATTAGAGCTGGTGGGAACAGGTAAATTGGGTAAAGTTCCAGTTTCATTTTTAGGCGGCTTCACTTATATCGAGCCCATTGCACTGGATTTTGATACTGCCAAGGCCGCCGTGGAGAACACGGCGGAATTTAATATTCTCAAATACCGTTATAGGAGGGTTTTCAAAGCCGATATGGAGGCAACACCCGGCAAGTGGAATATAGGTGCGAGCGTTCGCTACAACAGCTTCATGGATAATATCGACAAGTTTTTCGAAGAAACCATTCCTGGTATCAGGAGCTACCGTGAAACGCATAACTATGGAGACTGGGTCTTTGACTGCAGGACAGGATACCAAATCAACAAGAGTTTTCGCGTAATGTTGATTGTGCGAAACCTGTTTAATCATGAATACACAGGTCGACCCGCCGATATGCAGCCGCCGCGCAGTTTCACCATGCAGCTGAGTGCGAAATTTTAGGAGCGTCTAACCCCGTCCGGCCAGTAGGATTTTTCCTTCTCGAACCATGTCACGATAGCTCATGGTGTGGTCGAGGTATTCCTGGTAAATGGCTTGGTCATGCTGACCATCGAATCCGATGCCGTTTGAAATCCTGAAAAGGTAGTTGTCGTAAACCGCCGGCAAATGTTCCAATATTTTTTTTTCTTCGGTGATTGCGAGCGCCCATGATTACCGCGTCCTTCCAATCGGCACAACATGGTAATTCAATGGATTCCGTTGCCCTGTTCAGGATCCGTAAGGCTTCTTGCAGCTCGGTTTCCCTACCGGCCGAATCAGGGCGCTTTTCCACGGTTTCGAAACTCCTGATCAAACTGCTTTTTTCAAAGGTGCGAACGAAGAAATCCATCGTTTCGAAATTGAGATACAGGTCCGGTAGGTTTTTCGATAGCTGGAATTCCGCAAAGTCGATTTGGTTGCGGTGGTGCTGTTTGTAGGCAAGTACATATTTCCGTTCTTCTTCCCCTTTTAAATCCGGCAACAACTCCAGGTGATCCATGCCGCTGAAGCCTTTGTTGAACCGATACCAGGCGGGCGACAAATCATGGCCGTTGCCTTTGTTGCGGTACATCTCATAATCTTGCCAATCGTAAAGCCAGTTCTTGATTTCGAACAGGTCTGATTTTACATATTCCATGTATTGGTTCAAATCATTGATGGAAACGGGCTCCACCAACGGACAACGGGATATGTTGTGTTCCCAACACAGGAAATCGCGCGTAACCTCCACCTCAGGAAGGTCTGACAATCCGGCTCTCCATGAGGTCTGTAGTCGGAAAAGTTTCAATTGCTGGATTTCCCATAAACAGTTCCAAGCCATCTCATGGTACACCAACTCTTCGTTGTTGCTTTTAAACACCATCCGATCGCCGTTCACCATCAGCCATGCTTTCTTGGTGGCATATTCCACAATGAAATCATGAACCGATTCTTCACTGAACATGCCGAAAAAATCCCAGTATCTGGGACTGGCATAAAGCTCCTCTATGGTCTCCTTAACGATGTTTTGATATTTTTCCTTGAATGGGTTTTTGGGTATCGACGACTGTCCGCCCATGCCATCGTTCATATAGGCCATGCGATTCTACTTTGTTGCCTGATACGCAAAAGCGGAGCAGGTAGTTTCAACATTTTACCCAAAATCGTAACTTTGTGTGGTATGAAAATCAGTTTGTTGATATTTTGTTTGTTGTTGCTGGGCCATAACCGGGTGAATGCCCAAAGCATACCACCTACCACCGAGGAGGAATACAATTACGGCGCCATCGGTTACAGGATCCAACTGCAAACCCGTATGGCCGACAAAACAGGCTACCGAATTCAGTTCAGCGGGACCTGCGAGGAGCTGGGACGAAAAATCACTTTTAATAACATGTTCCGCGACGAGGAGCAATCGCCATGCGCCACCATCATGGTGTACGAACGCCCCGGGGCGTCGCCCGCCTATTATTGTATTCCCAGTGCGAACGCGGCCCCGGCTTTATGGGACAAATTCAAGGCGAGTTTGAATGGCGGTACAGATAAACCGGTAGACCAGTTACATTTTTTCTCATCCTGTTTGGCTCGTTGGGCTGTGGATGACCAACGCTTCAATCCCAATTCCAAATGAGAATCGTCGGTGTCATTCCCGCTCGGTTTGCCTCCACCCGTTTCCCCGGTAAACCGCTCGCATTGATCCATGGCGTTACAATGATTGAGCGTGTCTATCGACAAGCCAAATGCGCTAGCAAGTTGTCAGAAGTGGTCGTTGCCACGGACGATGACCGTATCCTGCAACATGTATTAGGTTTTGGTGGCGTGGCTGTGATGACTTCAGCCGATCACCCTAGCGGCACCGATCGATGCGCCGAGGTATTGCGGCAAGCGGGTCAACAGTGGGATGCGGTCATCAATATCCAAGGCGATGAGCCATACATTCATCCAGCACAGATAGATCATGTGGCTTCGCAATTGCACGTGCCAGGCTGTCAGATTGCCACGTTGATCAAACCGCTTGCTTCTATTCAGGAGTTCTTAAATGTGAATGTCCCCAAAGTTGTGGTGGGTGCAAATGGTCAGGCAC
>JBMTLM010000156.1:0-5144 GCA_049431185.1 Bacteroidia bacterium
GCGTGGTTTGGCGAATCTACCGGCTTGTTGGCATCCGGAGCCTTGGCGGTTTTAATCTTTCCCCTTTTGTACAGCCAAATTGCGCGCCCTTACAGCCCCGGTCTTTTATGTTCTTTAAGCTCGGTGTTTTTTTTGACAAGGTTCCTAGGCTTTGAGAAGGATGTTCATGGTAACCAGATTTCAAAGGGCAAACTAATGGATGGATTGCTTTTTGTTGTGAGCGTTTCCTGCTGCATGTATATCCATTATTTCAGTTTCCTTTTTGCGGGCCTGGTTTGTTTTTGTGGCTTGTTTTTCATCCATCGTTCAATGTTCGTCAAGTATCTGGCGTGCGGTTTGGCAATCTTGTTACTTTATTTGCCTGCGTTTGATTTGTTCATATATCAATTGAGCAAGGGTGGATTGGGTGGGCCCGATGGATGGCTATCGGCTCCAACACCGGAAGCTTTTGGAAAATATCTCGATTATGTTTTCAACGATTCCAGTCATTTGAAGTTGATTTTCTTTGTTGCATTCACGGGTGTTGTTTTGGTTTATAGGGGAAAAGTGGTTTTCGGCAAGTGGCATATTTTGTCACTGATACTTTTTTTAGTGCCCTTTGCAGTCGCATATTTTTATTCTATTTGGATAAATCCCGTTTTTCAATATTCCATTTTGTTATTCTCCACCCCTTTCTTTTTGATGTTTTTGTTTTCATTTTTTCCTGCTAACAGGTATGGCATTACAGCCAAGGTTGTTTTTTTCATAATCCTTTTTTCAGGTTTTTACAGCACGGTTTACGAAAAGAGTTATTATCAAAAAAAGCATTTCACTGAGTTCCGATCCGTTGCCCAGTCGATTAAAACAACGATTACAGAACATGGAAGGGATTCTGTAACCATCACAGCCAATGTTCATAGCCCCTTTTATCTGAACTTTTATTTGCCTCCTGAGATGCAAATGGATTCCAGCGATGTAACAAGGGTCATCGATGAAAAGGAGCGCCTTGCCTTCACCAATAAAGTAATTGCAAGTAAGAGTCCTTATTTGATTTACGCCTATTCCAATATTTATTCGCCACCCGAACGGGATGTTTTCATCAGGAATTTTTTCCCGGACTTATTAGCCATTGATACTTTTATGAATTCCGGATTCCGCCTCTACGCAAAATCCGGACATGGAAACCCTAAGCAATCTTTTGCTGATTTGACCTATGTGGCTGATTTGACCATAGGCGATTATCGAAGTCGATTCGATAGCTTAACGTCGTCTGTGTCCTTCGGATCATTGGATGAGTTTGGCCCCTCCATTGTAGTAGAAGCATCAAAAGCTGGGCTGCAGTCCGGGAATGTGGTGGAGGGTAAGGCGATTATATTGAATGCTGATTCGCTGCAGGGGGTACAGTTGGTTTTATCCATTGAACATGATAACCAGAAGTATTATTACAAAGTGATGGATGCTGATGTTTTTGCAAACACTCTTGGTCAATCCGTTTCTGTTCCGCTCGTTGTGGAATTGGTAGACTCAATTCCTCCCGAGGCTGAGTTGAAGTTGTATGTATGGAATCAGGGTAAGCGCGTTTTTAAATTGGTTTCACTGGAATTGAAAATCTACCGTTCGCGCCCGAACACTTTTTTTCCTCCTATGTAGGTGGCAACAACCTGTACGCTCCAGATTTCCTTTTCAGGGATTTTCATGATGTCCTTTTCCAGGATTACGAAATCTGCCAACTTGCCTTTTTCGATACTTCCCAATTTTTGTTCCATAAACGCACCATAGGCTGGCCATATCGTCATGCTCCGGAGAGCATCCTCCCTGGAAAGTTTTTGTCTTGGAAGGAATCCTCCCTCAGGAAAGTCTTTTTGGTCTTTGCGGACAACTGCTGCGTAGAATCCGAAAAGCGGGTTAATGTGCTCTACCGGGAAATCACTACCAGCGATCATGATACCACTGCTTTTCAAAAGGTCTTGGTAGGCATAGGCACCGGCCATCCGGTCTTTGCCCAAACGCTTTTCCGCCCAGTACATGTCTGAGGTGGCATGCACAGGTTGAACACTTGGAATGATTCCACTGTTTTCGTAGAGGCTGATATCGTTGGTGTCAATCACTTGTGCATGTTCAATCCTCCACCTATGGTCTTGCATTTTGGCAGTGTGTTTTTTATAGATATTCAATGCCAGGACGTGGGCGGAATCCCCAATGCAATGGGTGTTCATTTGATATCCGATGGCTGCGATGGCTGACGCTATGCTGTCTAGTTTTTTCGCGTCATGAATCAGGAAACCAACATGTCCGGGTTGATCGCTATAGGGTTTTTTCATCAGCGCACCCCGGGAACCCAGTGCACCGTCGCCATAAACCTTGAATCCGTTCACCTGAAGGAAATCAGACCATATTTTCTTCTTGTTACGATACTTTTCAATTTCCAATATGGAACCCATGGCATTGATGCGCATGGCTAGTGACTTGGATGATTGCATCGAGTCAATCGTTTGTAGGATATTCAGCATGATCCCTCCGTTTCCTATACCTGCATCGGTGACCATGGTCAAACCAACGGCAAAACAGTTTTTTTGTGCTGACAGGAGTGCTTCGATGGTTTCCGACTTGCTAGGCTGGGGTATTTTCTCCTGCACCAATTCCACTGCGGCATCCACGAGCAATCCTGTGGGCTTTCCATTTGACAACTGAACCTCGCCGCCGATAACTTTTGTGTTTGCATCGATACCTGCGAGGTTCATGGCCATGGTATTTACCAAAGCAGCATGTCCATCAATACGAAGTAGGAAAACCGGTATGTCAGGGAAAAGGCTGTCTAATTGGGCGTTGTTTGGGTATGATTGATCGCTCCAATCATTTTGGTCCCATCCTCTTCCAAATAACCACCCTCCAGAAAGTTGTTGCCTGTATTTGCTCAAGGTGTCGAGTATGGCATCAAAGGAAGAGGTGCCAACGAGCGATATTTTTTTAAGATCAAGTCCGTAGCCGTAGAAATGGCAATGTCCGTCATGAAATCCTGGAAAAACGGATTGGCCTTTAAGGTCTGTTTTTTCCTGAGCATCATATGCCAACATCTCATCATCCGTACCAACATCGATGATAATACCATCTTTGATTGCGAACGCAGTGGCCACTCTAAAGGAATCATCCACCGTATAAACAACGCCGTTGTGGTAAACGTGATCGGCCGATGGCTTTCGGGGTTGGCATCCAATCACAACACTTAATGTGAAAAGGATGACAAGGATGAATGAAGGCTTTCGCATATGTTTATTCCTTATGGTAGTTTGACGTATTGGCTTGTGCTAAAGGTGTTACCAGGATGTCATTCAAGGTAACATGTGAAGGCCTGGTGGCGGCATAGAAAATAATATCGGCGACATCGTCTGCGTTCAAAGGCTTAAATCCTTTGTAAACCTGATTGGCTCGCTCTTGATCACCATTGAATCGAACAAGAGAAAATTCCGTTTCAGCCGCACCCGGATCTACGGAAGTGACCTTGATACCATACGGCAGAAGATCTATACGCATGGATTTGGTAAGTGCATCTACGGCATGCTTGGTAGCACAGTATACATTTCCCTTTGGATAAGTTTCCTTGCCGGCTATGGAGCTGATATTGATGATATGCCCTTTTTTGCGGGCCACCATCCCTGGCATGATGGCACGGGAAACATATAGCAAACCTTTGATATTGGTATCAATCATCGTCTCCCAATCATCTATGTTACCCTCATGAATAGGGGACAAGCCCGCTGCTAATCCGGCATTGTTCACCAATACGTCAATGTCATTCCATGATTCCGGCAAAGCGCTTAAGACATTATGAACCTGGTGACGGTCACGGACATCAAAAGCGAGCTTCAAGACCTTGCACGCGGGGTGGTTGTTGATGATTTCTTGCTCCAGATGGTCCAATCGCTCTGTACGACGACCGTTGATGATCACATTCCAACCGTTTTTGGCGAATTGGATAGCGGTTGATCTGCCGAATCCGGAGGTGGCTCCGGTTACAAAAATGATAGGCATGTTTAGATGTTGTTGAGTTTGCTTTTTCGGTAACCGTAACTGAAGTAAATCACCAATCCAACTACCAACCATATGGCAAAGCCTGCCCAGTTTTTAACATGGATTTGAGCCATTAGATAAAGGCAACACAAAATACCCATCACAGGAATCAGTGACAACCGGTTTATAAAGGAAGCGATACTCATTGCCAGGAATACCAAGATGAAAACAAACATAGGTATGAAATCAACATTGGTAAACGGATTGGCATGGGTGTAGAACCATGAGGAATCCATGAAAGCGATGTACCAACAGAATATCAGGAACATTGAAGGGGTGATGAACCTGCTGTCTATGTAAGGAACCTTGAAAGTGCGTTTGATGGACTTATCCTTATCGAGTACCAAAACCCCACCACAAACCATCACAAATGCAAACAGAGTTCCAATGGAGCACAAGTCCACAACGGTATCCATGTCTATGAAAAGCAGTGGAATGCCAACCAGCAGGCCGGTAATGATGGTAGCAAAGGATGGGGTGCCGAATTTTGGATGAACGTTGGCAAACTTGCGAGGCAAAAGGCCGTCTCGGCTCATGCTCATCCAGATACGGGGTTGTCCTAATTGAAACACTAGCAGTACCCCAGCCATAGCCACCACCGCACTCACGGCAATCACACCACTGATCCAATCCAATCCCAAAGTTCCAAATGCATAGGCCAAGGGATCGTCAACGTTCAGTTGTTGATAGGGCACCATGCCGGTCAGTACCAATGAAATCAATATGTAGAGTACCGTGCATATGACAATGGAGTACAGCATGCCGCGAGGCAAATCCCGCTGCGGATTGTGACATTCCTCAGCGGTAGTGGAGATGGCATCAAATCCGATATAGGCGAAAAATACCGCTGAAACTCCGGCCAAAACACCTCCCATTCCTTCTGGCATGAAAGGGATCCAATGGTCTGGCTGAACATATGCCATCCCTAACGCGATTACCATTAAAACCACGATGAGCTTCAATGCCACCATCAGGTTGGATGCGTTTTTGGATTCTTTGATGCCGACATATACCAGCCAGGTGATCAAAATATTCACCAACATGGCGGGTACATCCATGATGAATCTGATACCTCCGACCATGAGTGCGGTCAACCA
>JBMTLM010000157.1:0-5123 GCA_049431185.1 Bacteroidia bacterium
CAACCAATCTGTCAGGCGGTATTTACACGGTGAATATCACGGATGCCAACGGATGTACAACCTCATCCACCGTTGAAGTACTACAGTCCAACATGCAAATCACGTTGACGCCCGTTGCAGTGACGTGTTTTGGAGGCAACGACGGATCCGTCAGTTCAATTGTTACGGGAGGTCTTCCACCTTATTCCTACGCTTGGAATATCCCAGGGCAATCCACTTCCGGAATAAACGGCCTTACACAAGGAACCTACACCGTAACCATTACAGACTCGATCAATTGCGTTTCGAGTAACAGTACAAATGTGACCCAACCCTTACAGCCCCCTGTCTCATTGACGGCGAATCCTGCCGGCATCTGTTTTGGAAAAAGTACGGATATCACCGCCGGCGGAGGCATCACTTATCAATGGTCTACCGGATCCACCGCCAACCTTATCACGGTTTCACCTACGCAATCCACTACATATACCGTCACGATCACCGATGTTTCAGGTTGCACCAACAGTGCAACCATCAACGTACCTGTTTACCCCTTACCCGTCGTATCATTCGCAACTGACACTGTATGTGCGGGGCAAAGCACTTCGTTTACCAATACCTCTACCGTCGCCAGCGGGATCATTGCCGCCTACCAATGGAATTTCTCCACCGGCGGAACATCCTCATCGATGAATCCTGCGGCCACTTTCAATGCAGGAACGGGGTCGGCACAACTCATAGCCACCACTGATCAAGGATGTGTTGACTCGGTAACCAACAGTTTACGTGTTTGGAACTTGCCTGTAGCCGATTTTATTGCTGACACCACCGAAGGCTGCCCACCGATTTCCGTTCAATTCACTGACCAGTCCTCTTCCGTGGATGGCGCTGTTGTTGGTTGGCTTTGGAATTCCGGAAACGGCAACGTTGCCAATACGGCTTCATTTAACTGCGACTATCCTCAATCGGGTTTTTACGATGTAAGCCTCCAAGTGACCAGCTCCTACGGATGTGTTTCAGACACCGTTTTGAATGATTACATCCACGTGTACGATCAACCGGTGGCTGATTTTACCACCATGCCCGTTCAACCTTCGGTATATGTACCCAACGTGCAGTTCTATGACGAGTCGTTTGCAGCCGCTCTTTGGTACTGGGAGTTTGGTGACCAGGGCGTTTCCAACCTGCAAAATCCATTGCATACGTATGTTTTCCCTGGCACTTACGAAGTAACCCTTTACATCCAAAGTGCCGAGGGCTGCAAAGACACCATCACCAAGGAGGTCACCGTTTTGGATGAGGTGGCGGTCTGGTTACCTAACTCCTTCACGCCCAACAATGATGGCATCAATGATATCTTCTTTGCCATGGGGACCAATATCTCCGACTTCTCCTTGGAGATTTACAACCGATGGGGTGATTTAGTGTTCGTTACTGATAACCCGACTAAAGGCTGGGATGGGACTTTGAAGAATGAAGCAGCCAGCCAGGATGTTTATGTTTATTCATTAAAATATAAAACAATCAATAACGACCTTCAAACAAAATTCGGAAGAATATCTCTAATAAGGTAGTTTAAATTATTTGTTTATCAATATTTTATATTTTTACCACTTGTAATCAATTGTTTTTCAGTTTTATACATTTTGTTTAATTTATTTGATTAAAGATTAAACATTATTGTTGGGCTAGGTGTTTAGGAGGAGAACTAACTAATCTCCTAAACCATGTCAAAAAATTTAACTTTTATCCTAAGTTGCGTAGCCCTGACGGCTTTCAGCTTTCAATCCAAGGGACAAGCAGAATTGCAGGTCATTCACAATTGTGCTGACCCCTCGGCGCAAACCGTAGACGTTTATGTGAACGGCACCAACGCCATCGACGATTTTGCGTTCCGCACCGCTACACCATTTATCGCACTTCCTTCCGGAGTGGTACTTAACATCGGTATCGCGCCCGGAAACAGCACCAGTGTCAACGATACATTGGTCAATTTCCCCGTTACGCTCGCATCCGGTGAAAAGTACGTCGCCGTAGCCCGTGGCGTATTGACCCCCTCCTCCTTCAGCGGCAATCCTGATGGAAAAAACACGGCATTCGGTTTAACGATCATTTCCAACGCCCAAACCGCGGCCACCAACCCTTCAAATGTCGATCTGACCATCCTTCATGGCAGTACCGATGCCCCAGCGGTTGATATCATCGCCAGAAACGTTGCCACGTTAGCTGACAATGCCACTTTCGGTGACTTCACTCCTTACATTGGTGTTCCTCCTAGTAATTACATTATTGATATTACGCCAGCAACCAACAACTCCAATATCATCGTTTCCTACGCAGCAGACTTAACCCAGTTGGCTGGCGGGGCAGCAGTGGTTTTTGCTTCCGGTTTCTTGACGCCCAGCACCAATCAAAACGGTGCAGCTTTCGGAGTCTATGCCGCACTTCCCAATGGAGTGGTAGTTCCATTGCCTACCACCAGTATCGCCAGCTTACAAGTCATACACAATGCCGCAGATCCCGGCGCGGCCTCTGTGGATGTTTACCTCAACGGTGCCTTGGCCATTGATGATTTTGGATTCAGGACAGCCACTCCGTTTTTAGACATCCCTGCCGGTGTACCCGTCAACATCGGCATTGCCCCGCCCAACAGTGGTAGTGTGAACGACACCTTGGTGAACTTCACTGTAACGCTCAACAACGGTGAGACTTATTTGGCGGTGGCTAATGGTGTTCTAAACCCAGCTTCCTTCGCTGCAAACCCCGATGGCCGTCCTACCGCCTTTACCTTGTTCCTTCAATCCGGAATTCGCACCAGTGCACTCAATAGTTCAAACGTGGAGTTCATTGCCGTTCACGGCTCAACCGATGCACCAACAGTGGATGTGGTTGCACGCGGCGTAACAACCTTGGTGGATAATGCCGCATATGGAGATATCACTGGATACTTGAGCGTACCCCCCGCCAACTATTTGCTCGATATCACCCCAGGCGGCAATAACAATGTCATCGTAGCCTCCTTTGCTGCCAACCTTTCGTCTTTGACCGGTGGAACAGCAGTGGTGTTCGCCTCAGGCTTTTTGAATCCCGGTGCCAACCAAAATGGAGGTGCATTTGGATTATTCGCCGCATTGGCTGACGGCACAGTGATTCCATTGCCAGCCACCAGCCAAGCCAGGTTACAGGTGATTCACAACGCCGCGGATCCTGCAGCCGCCGCTGTCGACATCTATTTAAACAACTCGCTTGCCTTGGATAACTTCGGGTTTCGCACCGCCACCCCGTTCATCGACGTACCTGGTGATGCGGTCATCAACATAGGAGTAGCTCCAAGCAACAGCACATCGGTAAATGACACGTTGGTAAACATTCCTGTGGTCCTTACCAATGGCCAAACCTATGTTGCCATCGCCAATGGCGTGTTAAACCCTTCCAACTTCTCGGTGAATCCCGACGGAAGACCTACCGCTTTCAACCTGTTCCTTCAAAATAACATCCGCGAAAGCGCACTCAATGCCACAGAGGTAGATTTCATTGCCCTTCATGGCGCCACTGACGCACCCACGGTGGATATTAAAATCACAGGTGGCCCAGTATTGATCGACAATGCAGCTTATGGTGACATTACCCCATATTTGAACGTACCTGCTGCCTCCTATAGTTTGGATGTAACGCCAGGAAACAACAACAGTGTAGTGGTTGCTAGTTACCAGGCTGACCTATCTACCTTGGCTGGCGGTGCTGCAGTGGTTTTTGCATCTGGATTCTTGAATCCCGGCGCCAATCAAAATGGTGCAGGCTTTGGATTGTGGGTAACCTTACCTAACGGAACCACCTTCCCCCTGCCAGTGACCACGTCCACCAACGAACAACCCAACACCATCAATTCCGTTTCCATTTACCCCAATCCAGTGAATGGCGGCACTTCGATCAATGTGTTGAATACCCATTCCTCCAAGGCTACCATAGAACTTATCAATGCTAAAGGTCAGATCGTACGCAATATCGAAGCGGTTTCAGGAAACAACTCCATTGATACCTACGGATTAAATGCTGGAATCTACACCGTAAAGACCATTTCTGAAGGCCAATACAACGTCGGCCGAGTGGTTATCAAATAGTTTTTTTTAATTGCTTTGAAAAGACCGGGGCCGTAACCTCGGTCTTTTTTAGTTGATGGAGGTTAGCTCAAAAGAATCCTCGAAATTATCACGGATAGTGATGACCCAATTGGATCCGCCGGAATGAATGTTGTTGTTGTTGAAGTCAACCACATTAGGCGACCGGTAAAGTTTGTTTAAGTTAAAGCGGAATTTGACGGTTTTGGTCTCGCCGGCCAGCAATGAAAAAGCGGCTACGAAAGGATGTTCGCGTAAGGCCTCAAACGACCCGAAATGGTAAACCAACGGTAATGTATCACCAGCTGTATCGATGAATTGACCTTCGTGTTTAAAGTAAATATATCCGGTATTCCAATCCCAAAACATGCCGTAGGACGGATCCAGTTCGCCATTTTGAGCGCCGGATACATTACTTGCGCTGTCCACACCCAATAAAAACCGGATCCCATCAAATGAACCTTGGGGAACTGGCATGTTGAAGGAAAGGGAGGCAGGATTTGACGCATCCAGCAACTCATAATTGGGTGCGGCGTAAACCATGACCCCCTGGTTGTAAAACTTTACGTTGCTGACATAGTATTTCAATAGATCAACACTGAAAACATTACCTGCCTGATTGGTAAATGCAAGCGGACCCAATTGCACCGGTGTGCCGTCTACGAAATGCTCAAATTCAAAACGGATCACACCGGAGGCGATGCTGGTGGTGGTGAAGGAAATTTCATTCCCATAAATGATTTGTCCACTCGAAATGGCATAGGCCCGCAGAAAATACTGCGTTCCCGCCACCAAACCCGAGATGGTTAAATTAAACGAACCGACACCGTTTCCCGCCACAGACTTATTGTCTAAAGTGGTCGGGCTCGGGAATTGCGCCCAACAAAATCCTCTCTCTGAAATGGTACCGGTAAAAGTAACCTGTCCAAAAACGGCGGCTGATGTATCGGTAATGGCAATAATCGAATCGGCAGTTACCTGCGGAGGATCCGGGATTGGAACAATGGGATCATCATCATTGCAGGA
>JBMTLM010000158.1:0-5025 GCA_049431185.1 Bacteroidia bacterium
TGATCCGATGCAGGCAAGCAATGATACATCGTCAACGAAGAAATTCGTTACTCCGCCATTGGTTCCATATACTCTGGAGAAAAACTTCAAGGTGTGGGTTTGGCCATCGGCGTAAGCACTTAAATCAACCGTTTGCAACGTATAGCCGAGGTTGCCGCAGAGGTTGGAGGCTCCGTTGGTTGAATAAACCGTATCATTATCCACCACTACTTTCAGGAAATCATTGGGACCATCGCAAGCAATTTGTTCGAGCCAGAAATATAATTCGAGATTATTGTTCGAGGCAACCGGTCCGAATGTTTGTGAAACGGATGATTCCTCAAAATTGGGTAATCCGCCAAACCACGACCATATGTTTCCGGTGCGTGGACCGGTTCCGCCCCCATTGCCACAATTCGTCAAGTCGCAAAAGGGGGTGCCGAAATTGGTGGAGGTCTGAGTCCAAACCGTGGAGCCGGTTCCGGTTTCAAATCCACCATCGGTGATGGATTCGTTGCAATTCACCACGCCAACCAATTGGCTGTAGGTGGTAGATCCACACAGGTTGGTTACGGTCAAGGTCACTGTATAGAACCCTGCCGTAGCATAGGTGTGGCTTGGGTTTTGTGCCGTGCTTGTTGTTCCATCACCAAAATCCCAGCTGTAACTGGTTGCTCCGCTGGAACCATCTGTGAAATATACGGTCAATGCAGCTGCACTGAAATTGAAGTTAGCACTTGGGGCTCCTGAATAAACTAAAATGGAGTTTGATTTTGAATCGGAGCAGTTGCCGTTGCTCACGGTGTAATTTACAACCACGGGGCCACTGAGTCCCGCAGGGTTAAAAGTATTTCCACTAACACCGGGTCCACTCCATGTGCCACCGGGAGTACCTGTAACGAGCGTATTCAAGTTGATGGGGTTGGCAGTGGCGCACAAGGATGCGGGGGCGTTCCAGTTGGCCACGGGACCATCATCGAACACCAGCTTCCATGACATGATGGCACCGGTATCGAAAGCCACGTTGTCGGAAGCAAATATTTGCCATGTACCATTGGGCGAACCGCCTCCGGTATTGATGGCGTCCAGGTTCGTTCCGTTGGCAGCGGTGAAGTTTCCAGCAATCGAAGGAATATTAGGTGTGCAGACGTTTTCTATTTCGTTTCCTGTGCCACGCTCTACGCATACGTTGATATTATCACCATCACAGCCGTTGGCGGTAGCCGGTACGCCAGGACGATCCAGCAATGTAACCATGGTGCCATTAGGGGACATCAGTTTAACTACGAGGTCTCCAACCCATGTGTGGTCGATACTGAAGCATGCAGCCACCAGTTTACAATCCACACCAAGAGTACTTCCGTTCACTCCAGTGACGCTTCTGGAATCGGTGATGCCAGCTGGGTCATTGTCGGTAATGGGAATGTTGAGTGCGATGAAAGCGGTCGTGTCATTACAACTGGATCCGAGGATAGGGCAGTTTTCAATAGTTACGTCATCAATAAAGAAATTCGTAACGCCTCCGTTGGCGGCAAAGGTGGTTGAGTTGAATTCAATGGTATGTGGTGCGCCGTCGGAGAATGCAGACAGGTTAACGGTTTGAAGAACATATCCAACGGTGCCGCACAAGGAGCTGCCTCCATTTACGAGGAATACTTGCTGGCCATCCACCCTGACCTCCAGGAAATCCTGTGATCCATCGCACTCGGGTATTTCCAAATAAAACTTCAATGTGGTATTGCTGTTGGCAGGGATGGTGATGGTTTGTGATACGCTGCCTGATTCAATGCCTGTGGCAAAACCGCCAAAGTAAGCCCAATAGGATCCTGTACGCGGAGCGGTTCCGTTGCCATTTCCGCAAGCTGCAACAGTGCAAAGAGGTGTACCAAAGTTGGTGGATGATTGTGTCCAAGCGGGTCCATTGGGGCCAGCCTCGAAACTGCCATCTACGGCAATGTTTGGGCAACCTCCGGCGCCGATGGTGGCCAGTATCGAAACGTCATCTACAAAAAAATTGGTGACACCACCGTTTTGGGAAAATGTGGTGGAAAAGAATTCAACCGTGTGCGATTGTCCGTTAGCATAGGACGAAAGGTTGACGCTTTGCAATGAATAACCAATCTGACCGCATGGGATTCCTGAACCGTTGGTCGAAAAAACCGTGACGCCATCAACCTTCACTTCCAAAAAGTCCTGTGGTCCGTCGCAGATGGGTTTTTCAAGCCAAAAGGTCATGTTAACCGTGGCGCCATTGGGGATGATGATGTTTTGTGCAACGGATGACACTTCCGTTCCACCAGCGAATCCACCAAACCACGCCCAATAATTTCCGGTGCGTGGGCCCGTTCCGGACCCGTTGCCACAAATGTTTAAATCGCAAATGGGTGTTCCAAAATTGGTTGATGATTGTGTCCAGGCAGGCCCTCCCGAGCCAGCTTCAAATCCGCCGTCAGTGATGAGTTGCGTTTGGGCATTTGCAATGTTGACAAATAGCACTGTGAAAGCCAACAAGCAGGTAGTGGTGATAAATTTCATTTTCATGGCTATTGGCTTTTAGTCGATAATGGTATATTTTGATTGATTCTCTAAAATGAATCGTTGGCGGTCGGCAGGAAGTTTTTGAAAATCTTTCCTGCTGATGGCAAAAGGATTATTCCTGTTTAAAGGGGTGCATTGTTTTGCTGAGGATCCTGTAGAAGTGCCTCTTGCATGCACCGTCGTATTATTGGAATGCGTAGCCTTTGAATCGGCAGTGTTCTCCACCTGTGGTTTTTTATTCCCTGGCGTTTTAGCACTTGATTGGGCCTTACTCTCGTTGGAGAAACATATGCCAAAGGCACATATGGCCATAGTTGTGAGGATGATTTTTTTCATTTTTCAAGGGTTGTTGTAACTCAAATACAAACCTAATAAATTCAGACGCAATTTTGTGGGATTTACAGCATTCATTTTGTAACGCCCATCTGAGGGTCATCCAATTGCCATATACACAATCAACGGAGGCCATTTATGGTTAATTTAGACACCTGAATCATGACAAAAAGGCTTGAACATATCGGCATACTCACATCCGGCGGTGACAGTCCAGGAATGAATGCATGTATTCGAGCCGTTGTTAGAACGGCTGTTGGTCTCAATATCAAGGTCTCAGGTGTGGTACGGGGCTATCAAGGTCTCATCGATGGGGCTTTTATGGACATGGACTCCCGTTCCGTCAGTAATATCATTCAACGAGGCGGCACGATTTTGAAATCCGCTAGATGTAAGGATTTTTTTACAGCCGAAGGACGTCGCAAGGCCTATGATCATTTGAATGGCCGAGGCATTGAAGCCTTGGTGGTGATCGGAGGAGATGGAACGTTCAGAGGAGCAGAGCAGTTCCGTAAGGAACATGGCGTTAGATCCATTGGAGTACCTGGCACCATCGACAATGATTTGTCAGGCACCGATTTTACGTTGGGATTCGATACGGCAGTTAATACAGCTGTGGCTGCGGTAGATAAAATCAGGGATACGGCGGATTCCCATGATCGGCTGTTTTTGGTGGAGGTCATGGGCCGGCATGCTGGTCACATTGCATTGTCCGTGGGACTTGCATCCGGTGCAGAAGGTATTCTCATGCCTGAAACGGTGACGGATGTTCCTGCTTTAATCCAAACCCTATCGAAGGGTCGAAATGCCATGAAGACTTCCAATATCGTGATTGTTTCCGAGGGTGATGAGGCCGGTGGAGCCTTTAAGGTAGCCGAGGAGGTTCGAAGGCTTGCGCCCATGTATGATACGAAAGTGACCATCTTGGGTCACATCCAAAGAGGTGGTTCACCCTCGGCTGCCGACAGGATTTTGGGCACTCAATTAGGGGTCGCAGCGGTAGAGGGGTTGGTGGCCGGAAAAACGGATGTGATGGCCGGGGTTGTCAACGGTCAAGTGGTGCTCACGCCTTATGAATCATGTGTTACCAATCGGCATAAGCCAGATTCGGAATGGGTCCGAATGTCTTATTTAACCAGCATTTGATGATGAAAAACATATTGATTGCCGACAGTGGATCGACCAAGACCGATTGGAGGTTTGTGAATGCCAATGGAGCAGCAGCCACGTTTGAGACCAAGGGTTTCAATCCCATGTTCACCGATCGGGAATATATCATGTCTGAAATTCGGTCGAATGATGCGTTGATGCAGTTGTCTGGCAAGGTTGATGCCATCCGGTATTTCGGTGCTGGATGCTCCAGTGATGAGCGCAAAGCCATTGTTTCAGGTGCCTTGTTGGACATTTTTGGTGCCAATGACATTATCGTAGACCACGACATGATGGGCTGCGCCATTGCATTGTGCCAGGGTAAGCCCGGCATCGCCAACATCATTGGAACCGGTTCCAATTCCTGTTACTTCGATGGACAAGGCCTGTTGATCAGTCATCACGGCCTTGGACATATTTTGGGCGATGAGGCCAGTGGTAGTTATTTCGGAAAGAAACTGGTAGCCTATTATTTGTATGAGCTAATGCCTCAAGATCTTCGGAAATCTTTTTTCAATATGTTTGGAACAACCAAAGAGGACGCTTTGAGACGGGTTTACCGAGAGCCGTTGGGCAATGTTTTTTTGGCCACACATGCCAGGTTTTTATCTGAACACCGCGGCCACGTTTTTATCGAGCAACTGTTGAAGCGCGGCTTTACGGAGTTTATGGAGACCAACGTCAAAAGCTATCCTGAACATGTAAATGTTCCGATTCATTTCACCGGATCCATCGCCTTTCATTTCAAGGATGTGCTTTCCGAAGTGGTCAAGGAACAGGGATTAAACTTGGGAAGCATCATCCAGAAGCCCATAACCGGCTTGTGCGAGTACTATCTCAAATCTTGACCCCGTCTGGAATAAACATGCCGGCGTTACCACCATTGCGTATGATGTCGCGAATGATGGTGGAGGAAATCGAAACATGTTCGGGTTTGGCCATTAGAAAAACCGTTTCAACTAACGGGTTGAGCGCATGGTTGACGGCTGCGATTGATTTCTCAAATTCATAGTCGGCGGCATTGCG
>JBMTLM010000159.1:0-5024 GCA_049431185.1 Bacteroidia bacterium
AAAGCGCGGGTATCCCTGATTCATAACAGGAATTCATGAGAGGCTCAATGAAGGTCATAGCGCGCTTCAATTGGAGTAATTCCCTTGGGGATATTTTACGGATGGCTACTCTGGAAATGATCCGTTCTAGGTCGCCCATGTTACGAACTAGTGCAGCGGTTGATTCCGCAATGTCACGATGGGTGAAAAAATATTCCACGGTATCCAAACGGTCCTCCAATCGTGGCTTTTCTTTGATGGGCATCAGGATCCATCTGCGAAGCAATCTTGAACCCATGGGGGAAACCGTATGGTCCAGCACTTGAATGAGTGTTTTGGCTTGCTCATTGGGAGAGTTGACCAGCTCCAAATTTCGAACGGTGAATTTGTCGAGCCACACATAAACATCCTCTTCGATGCGGGATATTTGGCTGATGTGCGATAATTTTTCCTGATGGTTTTGATTCAGATACTGAAGGGCGGCGCCGGAGGCAATAATGGCTAAATCCATATCCTGAATGCCAAAGCCTTTCAATGATATCGTGCCGAAATGTTTGAGCAGCTTTTCCTCACCGAAAGCATGGGTGAATGCCCAGTCATCCAAGTGATACAGATAGGTTTTGTCTCCAAATCGTTGTGCTGCGTCCTTGAGTTTGGATCGGCTCACAATGATTTCACTGGGTGAGAAATTCTGGATGATGCGTTCCACTTGAGAAGGGGATCCTTGGGAACAAAGGAATTCACCTGTGGAGACATCCAACAAGGCAATACCCTCCTCAGAGCCGTTGCCATGAAGCACCGCCAGGAAGTTATTGCTTTTATGGTCGAGTATTTTGTCGGAAAAGGCTACTCCAGGAGTGACGAGTTCAGTAACGCCTCGCTTAACGATGGTTTTGGGGGCTTTCGGATCTTCCAGTTGGTCGCAAATGGCTACTCGTTGGCCGGCCCTGACCAACTTGGGTAAATAGGTTTCAAGGGAATGGTGTGGAAAACCTGCCAAATCAATGGATGCTGCGGCCCCATTCGCTCGTTTAGTAAGCACGATTCCAAGGATGGAGGCGGTTTTTACCGCATCATCGTTGAACGTTTCATAAAAGTCTCCAACACGAAAAAGCAACAGGGCGTCGGGATGTTGGGCTTTGATGGCATTGTACTGCTTCATCAAAGGCGTTTCGGCAGGCTGGACTTTTTTTGATTGGCTTGCAATGGATTTCATAAATACACGAACACCTTTCTCCAATCGCCAAGTTACCTATTTTTACCGGGAAAGTCGATTAACCCCAAACAAATATCCGACATGCGATTCAAGCGAAATATAGAATTGGAAAGACCCGATGTGGAGCAATATCAGTCGGTCTTGAAAATGCCGGTTAAGATTGTTTTAGACAATGTGCGAAGCGGATCCAATGTTGGTTCAGTATTCAGAACGTCGGATGCTTTTGCGGTGGAAGAGCTGATCTTGTGCGGTATCACCGCTGCACCGCCGGAACGGGAAATTTTGAAGACGGCGTTAGGTGCTACCGAGTCTGTCAAATGGTCTCATGTAGGTTCTACCTTGGAGGCAATTCAAGTATTGAAGCAAAGCGGATACAGCATTTTTGCGATTGAACAGGCCGATCCATCCATACCATTGGATGGATTTCAATTTGCTCATGCAACCAATCGATTGGCCCTTGTTTTTGGCAATGAAGTGAAAGGAGTAGATGACTCATTGATTCCTTTTTTGGACGGTTGCATTGAAGTGCCACAAGCAGGTGTAAAGCATTCTCTCAACGTAAGTGTTTGCGTAGGCGTGGTCCTTTGGGAGCTTTACAGGTCATTCAAATAAAAAAGGGAGACCGAAGCCTCCCTTTAAAAAACATATTCGAATTTGTTAATCGACAAAAACTGAAGTCGACCCTGCGATCCATAGAGGCATTCGATTTGTCGGCCAATGGATCAGAAGAACCTTTGGTTTCAACGGTGATTCTAGAGGGATCGATACCATATACCTTAACCAGGTGATTCTTGACCGCTTCAGCACGACGCGTACCAAGCTTCTGGTTGGATGCTTCAGAACCTGAGCGATCGGCATTACCTGTAACGATTACTTTCAAGTTAGGCTTGGATTTCATTGCACGGGCCACGATAAGAATGCGATCCTTGTATACCTGTTTGATTTCAGTGGAGTTTACGTCGAAGAATACTGAAGGAAGATAGGTGGCACCTGCTGCACCTGCTGCACCTGCTGCACCTGCAGCTCCAGTACCTCCGGAAGTTCCGCTCGTACCATCTCCGGTACTTCCGGCAGCGCCACCGCCATATAAGGCATTCTCAATGGATGCCCCCTGGAAGTTAACCAGAGTGCCAGTTGGGGTATTGGGCTCCAAATCTTTTCCATCTGGAACGCCATCACCATCAGTATCGATCTCAACACCATTTTCATTGACTTTAGCACCGCGAATGCTGAATGGATCACCATCCTTATGGTCGGCGATTCCGTCACCATCCGTATCAATGGCCGTACCATCGCCATATACTTTTACACCTTCTTCAGTAGAGTTGTCCTTATCAAAAATATCGGATACGCCATCCTTGTCCTTGTCACCACTAAGCAAGTCTACACGGTCTTTCACGTCAGCAATGTCATTGTAAACCACTTCCATCGGGTTTACCCACTCCAAGGCTTTGTTGTTTTTACCGAAGGTATAGTTAGCGCCTAGTTTGATAAACATATAGGCATCATTTTCGGTGAGTGGCTTGTCGACGATATCAACTTGGTCAGTGAACAGTTTCCGATAATCGGCACTCAAGGAAACATCTACTTTTCCAACTTGGTATTTGAAACCGATACCAAAGGGAATGTTGATTGTTGTGGTGGAGCCCGATGATAATGTCACACTTGGCGTATCAACAGAATTAATGATAGCCCTTCTGCCGGTGAGTTCGGTGTTATAGTTGGTGAGACCCACGCCTAGGCTCATAAACAAATGGAAACGCTTATCACGTTTCAAATGGGAGATATTTCCAAAGGTGTAAACACCTTCCAAGGCCATATCAATTACAGGAGAGTTGATTTCTGTGCCATAAATATTTAGCGTGTAAGCTGTATCCGTTTCCACCTTTTCATAGCTCGGCCCTGCAGATAGCTTTCCATACATCCCACTCAATCGGAGTCCAACGGAGTGCGTGAGTTGCTTATTGACTTGAAGCCCAAATGCAGGTGAAAACTTCAATCCGGAAATAGCCTTGTCATCATTGGTGGTGTCTTTCACATCACCAAAGAAGAAGGGTGTTCCAAATGATACACCTAAGGACCAGGTGTCATAAGTCTTAGCGGATGGAAGGCCGTATTTTCCCGAACCTTGTGCTACAGATTCCGTGATCCACAGCGAAAGAACAATTAGAGGTAAAATGAATTTTTGTTTCATTTTCATGATTGATTGAATTTTAGCCAATTGATTTTGCGCAATAATAAACAAATGTTACAAATGCATTGCTATTCAGTTGTAAAGATTTCACCATGCCAATTGTTCATTTATTTGATCCATGATGAATTGAAAATCAGTCGGGTTAGAAACAAAATCCAGTTTTGAAGCATTGATATTCAGTATATTGTGTTTTTTCATAGAATTAATCCTACGGTCATAGGCTTCCGAAATTCGATCCAGATATTGGGCATCCATACCTTGTTCGTAGCTACGCCCACGCTTCCTGATATTCGTTTTTAGTCTTTCAGAGTCGTTTTTCAAAAAAACAACGAGGTTTGGAGTAGGTGTTTTTTCCTCCATCATTTTGAAAAAAGTGTCAAAAAGCTCCATTTCATGTTCTTGTAAATTGACAGATGCAAACACGCGGCATTTTTCGAAATGGTAATCGGATATGATGAAGGGGGATTTTTCCGCGGTAAATACCTGATTGAACTGCTGGTAACGCGCAGCCAAAAAGGAAAGCTCCAATGGAAAGGCAAATCGAGCAGGGTCTTCATAAAACCTTGGCAAAAAGGTGTTTTCGGCAAACTCCTCCAACATGGGGGTTCCACCCATTTGTTGGCACAATTTGTGAACCAGTGAGGTTTTACCTGACCCAATGTTGCCTTCAACTACGATATACATGATGTGCGAGGGGGATGGATTTTAAAGGAGTGATGTCAGTGCAGTTCGCACATAATTCCGAAACGGTTTGTTTCAATTCAGGGTGTACCCAATCCGGCACCGCTTCCTTTAAGGGAACCAGGTTAAACAGCCTTAGATGCAGACGTGGATGGGGAATTGTTAGGGGTTCAGTTTGTAAAATCAAATCATCAAAAAACAGTATATCAATATCCAAAGAACGTGGCCCGTTTACAAATAGCTTCATTTTCCCATGTTTTTTTTCTATCGATTTACATAATTCATGAAAACCTTCGACCTTCATCTCTGTTTCAAGCACAAGCAGTTGGTTGATGAAATCCCGCTGATGTTCAAAAGCCCAAGGTTTTGAACGGTAATACATTGATTGAGAAGTCACCCTACACGATGATCGATGCAGCCAACGCTTGGCACTTTCAAAAATGCAGATGGTGTCACCCACATTTCCTCCTAACATGATAATGGCCTGATGAAGTTCTCCCATTTCTAATACGATCAAACAAAATTATCAACTAGCCTTCAACTTCGCGCTTTAAATTGCGAAATTTGAATGCATCCAAAACTCATGAATTATGAAACAATTCCTTAAAACGGTTTTAGCTTCAATGGTCGGTGTGTTCCTAAGCACCATATTGATGTTTGTTTTTGTCCTGGTGCTGCTGGTTGGCATGGTCGCAGTCATGGATTCATCCTCTTCCACGTCTGGATCTGCCGAAAAAGGCACCATCATTCATCTGAGTCTTCAAGAAGAGATATTGGAGCGCACATCCGACAATCCTTTCGGTAATTTCAATCCGTTGTCGCCCAGCCTTGACAAGGGAATTGGTCTTGATATGATATTGGAGTCCTTGGACAAGGCCTCCAGGGACCCCAATGTGTCTGGAATATATCTCGATTTACCCTCGGTGAATGCCGGGATGGCTTCAATGGAGGAGG
>JBMTLM010000160.1:0-5014 GCA_049431185.1 Bacteroidia bacterium
GATAACGGTTTCATCGGCCATCCAAAACAGCGTTTGATCCCCACTCTGGGTCAGCTTATCATGGATGATTTGGTTCTTAACTCCGCTGGTGATCCATTCAATTGCTGTCGCCATCTTTTGTTGGTGCGAGGGCTGATCTTCAAAAACCATTTCCGCCTGCTTGGTAGGAATGTCTTGGCTAATATTGAACCTCTTTTTTACTTCAGACAAAAACCTTCTTGCTTCACTGATGGATGGAAAGGCCCTCAATCGGGGGTCGTTGGGTTTGTATGGAGATACTTGCAGTTGCACCATGCCTTGTTCGTCAAGATGGTCGGTAAGGATGAATCTGCCTTCAAAGGCCTTTGGGGTCCGGTTGAATTTTGGTTTGTCCAAATCACATGATTGGATTTCGAGTATGGATGCTAAAATCTCGCTGTTGGTGATCTCGTACCTGATGGAGGTAGCTTCCGAGGCAAGTGGTAGCAGTCTTTTGTGATGGAATCTTTTGATTAGACTCCATGCCTTTTTTCGAATGTTAGAGGACGCATTGGTTAATAACACCTCTTCGTTTTCATTCAGGAAGTGTAAAAGTCCTGCCTGGCTAGGTAGTTCATCAATGGTCTCTGCAGGAATTCTGGAAAGATTTTTACGGGCCTCTCTTTGATATCGGTAGGGAGCAAGATTGCCATCAGCCTTGGCATTCAGAATGGACAGAATATGTGCAGTAGCCAATGCATCCGCATATGCCCGATGGGCATTTTCCAACCGTATCTCCAGGGCTTTGCATAGTGATGATAACTTATAGGATGCCAAGCCTGGTACCAGCGCCCTTCCGGTCTTTACCGTACACAGCATCTCCTCGGTGATCTCATACCCGTGCCGAATCATGGATTGTTTCAGGAAGGAGTGATCGAATTGGACGTTATGTGCCACAAATACCCTTCCTTCAAGTACGGAGGCCAACTTAGGTGCTATGTCTTGGAATGATGGAGCTGTTGCAACCATTTCATTGGTGATGCCGGTTAGCTTGGAGATAAAGGGTGGGATGGAAACCCCAGGGTTTAACAGGGTACAAAACTGGTCGGTTACACCATTGCCATCATGTAAATACACTGCAATTTCGATGATGTTATCATGGTTGGGATGGCTCCCGGTGGTCTCTAGATCTACTACGGCATACATAATTCCTCAAAGATACGAAGTAGTAAGGGCGAGAGAAAAGGGCTGATGGGAGGTTGTTCTAACCGTGCCGGTATGCTGTAATTGGAAATAAAGTCTAAAGCATTATGCTCGAGAGGAGCGTCGAACTCCTATCCGCCGCTCGGCGGATTATCCTACAGGTAAATCAATCTCAATCTGGAAAATGGTTGTGAAAGTGCTAAACCGATGGAAAATGCCCTATCACATAATGGATTAAAAGTGCGCGAGAGGAGAGTCGAACTCCTACAGGTGTTACCCCACAGGCTTCTGAGACCTGCGCGTCTACCAATTCCGCCACTCGCGCTGGACGTTGCATGCGTGCCATGCAACGGGTAGTTCATTCAATAAAAAAGGAACCACCGATGAAACGTGGATCCTTGATTGTGCCCAAGGCGAGATTCGAACTCGCACGGGTATTCCCGCCACCCCCTCAAGATGGTGCGTCTACCAATTTCGCCACTTGGGCCGGGGTTGAATAAGAGGGTGCAAAAGTACGTCATTTTATGCAAATAACATACAAAGCTCCCTTCCATCAAGTTAGTCCAATATGGAATAGGTAATCTCAGCAACAAAGGGCTTTTCTGACAATCCGATTTTTTTTCTCGCGAAATCCGATGAGCGGATTACTAATGCAGGTTGTTCAGCTTGGCTCAGGCTACCCATCACTTTTAGGTAAACAGATTTACCTGTTTCATTATCAGTTAGTTTTATGATGGTTCCTAAGGGTGCGGATTTATGTAAGCAGTAATAATGACCATCACCCCAACCCGGCTCTGCCCAATCGGCAACTCCAGTCTCGGAAATTTGCAAATAGGACTTACTGCCATCCTTGGGTCGTATGGTTTGGATGCTTTTGGAGGATTTGGTGGTATTGAAAATTTCATCCACCGACAGTTTCGAGTCGGTTGCGTTTAGAGGTTGCAAAGCCGACGATCCTTTGGTCGAGTCGATCTCAGATGTATGGCCTTTTTTGATAATTAATGGTTTCCCCTCGACGATTCCTTCATTCAAGATGCCGTTCAACCGTTTGATTTCACTGATGGAGACACCATACATGCGTGAAATGGAAAAAAGGGTCTCTCCCTTTTTCACCATGTGAACGACTTCTGTTTGTTCCTTAATGCGGTTGGTATCGATGGCAATCTTCAATTCCCGAGATGAAAGCCCGCCGTCCATCTGGGTAATCCCTAATTCTTGATCGTAGTGGTCCCATTGGGCAGAATATATCGTTTGCCCGCAAGTTACCGACATCAACATGGCAGAAAATCCAATAACGATCAGGTAATTTAAAAGGTGCTTTTTCAATTTGCCTTCAGGAGTGATAAGGTGTTATCTTTACACAATATTACGAATTTAGGTTTTTCGTTATACCTGTTTTTTTTAACATTTAATGACCATTCGCATGCGATTAATCATGTTTCTGCTGGTGATGATGATGCCGCTTTCATCCATAGCGCAGACATCTTCCAAGGTTTATGTGATTGATATCCGTGAAGAGATCTCACCGGGTATGGCCCGTAAACTGGGCAAAGCATTGGACGAGGCACTGGCCTCAAAAGCCGACTTGGTGATTTTAAGAATCAACACCTATGGCGGTTTGTTGGAGTCGGCGGATACCATGCGTACGCGATTGCTGAACCTGCCCATTCCGGTAGTGGCATTTATTGACAACAACGCTGCCTCTGCAGGAGCCCTTATCGCCATTGCTTGCAATCGAATTTACATGACTGGAGGATCCAGTATTGGTGCTGCCACAGTGGTCAATGAAACCGGTGAGCCCTTGCCTGACAAGTATCAGTCCTACATGCGTTCCATCATGCGTTCGACCGCTGAAAAGCGTGGCAGGGATCCGCTCATTGCTGAAGCCATGGTTGATTCAAGGACATTCATTCCCGGCGTGAATGACTCCGGGCGTGTACTAACGTTTACCACCTCTGAGGCCATCCAAAACAAATACTGCGAGCAACAGGTATCTAATTTGGAAGATGTACTTGTGGCAGAAAATCGTTCGGGAGCACAGCAATTGTTCTACCAAGCCACTTGGGTCGACAATGTGATTACCTTTTTTACCAACCCGGCTGTTAGCGGCGTACTGTTGTTGATCATTTTGGGTGGTATTTATTTTGAGCTGCAAACTCCAGGCATAGGATTCCCGTTGCTGGCAGCTGCAACCGCCGCGGTGCTTTACTTCGTGCCCTTGTATTTGGATGGTATGGCTGCTAATTGGGAAATATTGTTGGCAATCATCGGATTTGCCCTGCTGGCTGTCGAGTTTTTTGTGCTACCTGGATTTGGAATCGCCGGCATTTCCGGTTTGGTACTGATTGTTTTGGCTTTTTCGTTCAGCATGGTAGGCAATGATGGTTTTGATTTTTCTCCTGTTTCGGGGAGGCAATTGACCGTGGCGTTTGCCACTGTGGTGATCGCCATGTTTGCGTCCATAGTCCTGGCTTTTATCACCGGAAGGTCGTTAATGCGTTCGAGCCGTTTTGGAAAAATGGTACTTCAGTCTACATTGGATGCCTCTGATGGATTTGTATCATCAGATACCGGTTTGGCTCAACTCGTTGGTTCCAGTGGTATTTCGGAAACCTTACTGCGTCCATCCGGTAAGGTTCGATTGGGTGATCGTATTTATGATGCCGTTTCTGAAAACGGTTTTATAGACAAAGGATGTACCGTAACAGTAAAAGCGATTAATGGTTCTTCATTAGTGGTCATAGTACCTAAACAGCCAACAACATGAACAAAATTTCTCTATTGGTTTCTCTGCTTTGCCTGTTTAACGGCTTCAGTTCTGGCTTGGCTCAAACAACCATGGAAACGCAGGAGCCATTGGATACCATTTCTCCCCACTCGTTCAATATCTACGGTTCTTTCGGGGCTGGATTGGTGAGAAACACCCTCGCTCCAACTGTTCACTAACAGATGCAGTATAAGCACAAGGAGTTGTATTCCTTTGGTGTGCAATCCTCCAGTTTTTTCTTTTTCAGCCAGAATACTGATGGCGACTATAATGTGTTTCGCAACACATTCGCCGGATTGGAATTCATGTTAAATTTCAGTCCGTTGAGTAAAAGTGACGATCATTGGAACGGAATAGGATTATCCTACCTGATAGAAGCACGGGGTAGGGTTTTTACTGAGCCTGCCGGGATGATTTACTACCGTCGCAAGTTCAAGAATTTTTCCCTGATGCCAGGTTTAATCTTGGACGATCAGGCGAAAGATGTCTGGCCTGTGATCACCATTCGGCTCTGATGTCATCTATGGACAAAACCCAATCGCTGTTCCAGGTTTTGCGGCAAAACCGGTAAGTTCCTGCGTTCAATCAAAAAAGAGGTGAGTTCTGCCAACTCTGCAAAAATGTAGTGCTTGTCCAATGCCGATTTGAGGTACTCTTTGCCACTGCTGCCACCGGTACCTACGCGCATGCCTATCATGCGATGAACCATGTTCATGTGTCGGTATCGCCAGGTGGCCATCAGTTCATCTACATCCAAGAGCAAATTGAGTAGCTGGAAGGGTAGTTGGAGCAGTGGATAGTCACGATACAGCATGATGAACAAGGCGGAACGGGCAGCCTTGTTCGAGAATCTCCTTGATTTGGCAAAATCAGCGTCAAAAAACACATGCTCAAAGCGTTCAACATTGCCCTGCTCCCCGTGGGTTAAGCTGGAGCTATAGGCGGCTTTATAGTCAGCCCAAAATTCGCCTTGATTACCTGTATAGGCATTCCATAAATCCTTGTCATCAAAGAAAGGCATGCGTTCCAACCACTTGTTGATCTCCTCAATCAGCGAGCTTCCTTCCTCTACTTTCCGAATCGTTT
>JBMTLM010000161.1:0-5009 GCA_049431185.1 Bacteroidia bacterium
ACGATTATTGGATAAGTATGAGATTTCTTATAACGAATACGATCTCTGGTTCAGGCTTTTTGTGATGCATATTTATCATTCCGGAGCTGGCAATCTGTCCAAGGCCTTGGAAGTCATCCAACCTACCCAAGGTGGTATGTCTTTCATTCGTAAGCTGTGGCGAACTGAAGCAGGAGGATTTAAAAATGAGTCGCAGAACTATACACAAGTGGCATTGGCCGCAATGGTGACTTTCGATCGATTGCTCAACTCGGAAACAGACTCAGATACCGTTTACTTGGTGCATGGTGATAAATACATCACCGATTTAAAGGATGGACGCAAGGTTTGTGTAGACACCGTTGCCTATCTGACGGATTGCATGGAAGCGTACGGATCTGATCTGGTGGAGGGCGTGATTCCCGTGTCTTATTTCTTGGAATCAGATGCCAAGTTGGTTTACCAATTGCATCAGTTTTGTGACAATCGGAACCAATGTCCGGGTATTTCACCCGCTCGAAGGTCGGAGCGTTTTGCCACCTATGCATCAAAACTCATTACCAAGCGCAAGTTTAAGGACGCGATTGCCGTACTAGAGCAATCTTTGCAGCTGAATCCGCTTTCGGTACTTTCTTACAATCTGATAATCAGTGCCTATAATCAAGACAAAAACTTGGCCATGGTTGAAAAATACACTGCGGCAAGGGACGAAATGATTAAAAATCCTGTTAAATACACCAAGTAATCTGACAAATTCAGGAATCACTATCTTTACAACCTAATTCGAATACACCATGAAGAAGTTCATGAAAACCTATTTCAGCAATGATGGCGCCGGCGTGTTTGCCTTTTTTTGGGTGATTTGTGTCATCACCTTCATTGCGATGCTCATTTCCAACGGCTAAACGAATCGTTTGATCAGTCGAAGTTTATGACTGTATCTTTTCGTGTCGTTATTGAAAATGCCGTGATGATCTAGGCTATCGATACGCACTTTACCCGAGGAATGGATGATTTTTCCTCCAGAAAGTACAATCCCTACGTGGGTGATTCTTCCTTCCTCATTATCAAAAAAGGCCAAGTCTGCAGGCCTGGCTTCATCTACCAAATGTACCAACGACCCTTGTTCGGCCTGTTGCCATGCATCCCTTCTCAAACGGATGCCGGCTAATTTGAATACCATCTGCGTGAGACCGGAACAGTCAATGCCAAAATGTGTTCTGCCACCCCACAAGTAGGGCGAGTTTAAATACATGTAGGCGTTTTCAATAATGCCCTGGGTTCTGAGCAACTTTTCCGGACACTTCACTGAACCTTCGAAACGATAGGCGGTGGCTCCCAATCGACAAGTCATTTCCTTGAAATGGGGAAGGGAAGAACCTAAGACGATGTTGTAGACCGTATCATCATGAAACATCAGCTGTACAATGTCGAATGACACACAACAGGCTTCACTGTTCAAGCTTTGAAACTCGGTATAGTCGATGGGTAGGAATTGAGATCCCAACACCCATCCTTGATAATGGTCGTAGGCTAAAATGACGCGATACCAATCCCCCGACTTCTCAATGACCTCGAAATGTTCCCCAAACAGAACCTGTGAAACCATCTCGCTTTGGTGAGAGGCTTCCTTTCTGAGTGGAGCAACCGTTAAATTACAAATGCCGTGGGTTACCATGAGCTATGAGGTCAAACTCGTTTGATGAGGATGGCACTGGCGCCTCCACCTCCATTGCAAATACCTGCAGCACCGTAAGTGGCATTGTTTTGTTTCAACACATGGGCAAGGGTTACCACAATTCTACATCCGGAACTGCCTAGTGGGTGACCAAGTGCAACGGCACCGCCATTCACATTCACTTTGGAGGGGTTCAATCCCATTTCCTTATTGTTGGCTATGGCTACGGCACTGAAAGCTTCATTGATTTCGTAAAAATCAATCTGCTCTTTCGTTAAACCAGCTTTAGCCAAGGCTTTCGGAAGGGCCTTGGAAGGCGCTGTGGTGAACCACTCAGGAGCCTGTTGAGCATCGGCAAAAGAAACGATTTCGGCCAACGGCTTGATGCCCATGGCATCCGCTTTTTCTTTCGACATCAATACGACGGCGGAAGCACCATCATTCAGTTTAGAGGCGTTAGCGGCGGTTACGGTTCCATCCTTTTGAAAAGCTGGCTTCAAACCGGGAATCTTGTTGAAGTCCACCTTGCGGAATTCCTCATCCTCAGCAACCAACAATGGGTCTTTGCCTCTTTGTGGTACTTCAACAGGTATGATTTCGTCCTTAAACAAACCTTTGTCATATGAGGCCATAGAACGCTTGTAAGATTCGATGGCATAGGCATCTTGCTCTTCACGACTGATTTGGTAAGTGCTTGCACAAATTTCGGTGGCATTACCCATGTGGAAGTCTTTATAAACATCCCACAATCCATCCTTGACCAGTCCGTCCAATACTTGTCCATGACCTAAACGATAGCCATTGCGCGCTTTTTCCAAGTAATAGGGAACGTTCGACATGCTCTCCATGCCGCCGGCCACTACGATGTCGTTTTCGCCCAACATAATCGATTGAGCACCCAGCATGATGGACTTCATGCCGGAGGCACAAACCTTGTTGATCGTTGTTCCGGGAGTCGTATTGGGAATGCCTGCACCGATTGAAGCCTGCGTCACTGGTGCTTGTCCTAAATTGGCAGCCAACACATTGCCCATATAAACTTCTTGCACATCGGAAGCCTGGATACCAGCACGTTCAATGGCCGCTTTAATGGCGAATGATCCGAGTTGAGTGGCTGAAAAAGAAGCTAGTGAACCACCGAAAGACCCAATGGGCGTGCGTACGGCCGATACGATATATACTTGTTTCATAATAAGTTGATAAGTAAATCAAATTGTATTTTTAAGTGATTCAAAAGTAGTGAAATAATAAAAGGCGGGGTGGCATTTAAAGCGTACCTTTGCAACGGATTTGTCTGATTTTCAAACCAAATCCATTTATCATGGAAACATTTAAGACACTGGGCCTCGATGAAGATGTGCTCAAGGGTGTAGCGAAGCTTGGTTTCGAAACCCCAACCCCCATTCAACAACAAGCCATTCCGGTGTTGCTTACCGGTGAACGTGATTTTATTGGATTGGCACAAACCGGCACTGGTAAAACCGCTGCCTTTGGTCTGCCGCTTTTGCAATTGCTTGATTTCGGTCAAAAAAGGGAGCAAGCTTTGGTGCTGGCACCCACCCGTGAGTTGTGTGTGCAAATCACTAACGACCTGAAGGATTTCTCGTCAGAAATGCGCAGCGTGAGTATCGTACCCGTTTATGGAGGAGCCAGCATCACACGGCAAATGGATCAGCTCCGCAGGGGAGCACAAATCGTGGTAGCCACTCCAGGTCGATTGATCGACCTGTTGGATCGGGGTGCATTGTCGCTGAATCAAATCTCATACGTAGTGTTGGATGAGGCTGACGAAATGCTCAACATGGGCTTCAAAGAGGATATTGATTACATATTGGAAAACACGCCCGATACCCGCAAGACGTGGCTGTTCTCTGCGACGATGCCACCGGAAGTGCGCTCCATCGCTCGCAACTACATGTCGGATCCGCATGAGCTTACCGTAGGTAAAAAGAATGCGGGTGCCGAAAATATCGAACACGTGTTCTATGCAGTGCATGCCCGTGACCGCTATATGGCGCTCAAACGCATCGTGGATTTCAATCCCGACATTTTCGGTATCGTTTTTTGTAGAACCAAGATTGAGTCCCAGGAAATCGCCGAGAAACTCATCAAGGATGGATACAATGCCGATTCCTTGCACGGCGACCTCAGTCAGCAACAGCGCGACAAGGTCATGGGGCTGTTCCGCGAGCGTTCACTGCAATTGTTGATCGCAACAGACGTTGCGGCCAGGGGTATTGATGTGAGCGACATCACACACGTGATTAATTACGAATTGCCTGATGATACGGAAGTGTACACGCACCGAAGCGGTCGTACCGCCAGGGCGGGTAAGTCGGGCATATCCATTGCCATCATCAACTTGAAAGAAGTTGGCAAAATCAAGCAGATTGAAAAGCAAATCAATCACAAGTTCAAACATGAACGCGTCCCTGACGGATTCCAAGTGTGTGAAAAACAATTGATGCACCTTATTTCCAAAGTACATGACGTGGAAGTGGATGAAGGCGCCATCAGTTCCTATCTGCCAAGCATTTTTGAATCGCTCCAGGATTTGTCCAAGGAAGAAATCATCAAGCGTTTCACCTCACTTGAGTTCAACCGATTCCTCGATTATTATCGCAACGCACCTGATATCAACGCTGATTTAAGTGGCAATCGTTCAGAGCGTGGTAAAATGCGCCAAGGCAATGCCGACACGATGTTCATTAACCTTGGCTCAGCCGATGGATTCGATCCCGGTAAAATGCTGAGATATGTCTGTGAACATTCAGGCATCAAGGGCGATGCCATCGGCAGGATCGATATCAAAGGGGTTTATTCATTCATCGATATCGATCGCGAAAAGTTGCCGAAGGTGTTAGCATCGTTTGATGGTGAAGTATTCCGTGGACGAAAGGTGCGGACAGATATTTCGCAAGGACCAGGCAGTGGTAAACCGAAAGGCGGTTCAGGCGGAAGACCTTACAGTAAAGACCGTGATTCCGGCCGCAAACCTTCAGGTGGTGGTGGTTACCACGCGCGTAAGCAGGAGCGAGAAGGACAGGAAAAGTCAGGTTACGGTAAGAAAAAGCGCAAATGGTGATCCTGTAATTCTCAAATTCTTTTCCGATCATAGGTTGATTCTTAATTTAGAAATTGATGATTGATCTGCGTAGTGATACGGTTACCAAGCCTACACCCGCCATGCGGGAGGCTATGATGAAGGCCGATGTAGGCGATGATGTTTTTGGTGAGGACCCCTCCGTCCATGAATTAGAATGCAAGACCGCCGACTTGTTCGGTAAGGAAGCCGGATTGTTTTGTCCTTCCGGAACGATGACCAATCAAATCGGCATCAAGATCCTGACCA
>JBMTLM010000162.1:0-4965 GCA_049431185.1 Bacteroidia bacterium
TAAACCGTATCATTAGAAGTGTTGGTGAACTCAATAAAATATTGCAGCTGCCTATTCGGATAAATCAAATGGGATGAACCCACGCCGTTTGGAAATCCGCGCTTGGAGAAATTAGGTATGAATTCATCTGCCACAGCACAGAAAATATCCACCGCAGGTGACGCATCATTGTCGGGTAAGGAGTTGACCAGGCCAGGGGTCCAACTCGTGTTGCCTCCGCAAAGCTCAATGGTAACGGAGGGTGAGTTATAGAACGGTGCGAGCGGATGCTGATCAACCTCTAAGCGCATGGTTTGTCCGTTGGCCGGAAGCACATAGCTCTTCACTTCACCTCCCAAAAGCTGCACAGAATCAATTTGTGTCAGTACACCGTCGGTGAAAATCCGCACTTGGGAAAAACACGCCATGTTGCCGTTTGAACCTGCCGTATTCACCACATCAAAAAACACGGTTCCACCCTGACAAACGCCTTTCACCGATAATGCGGATGTATCCCAAGGAGCGGTACATGGTATGCCGCCGCCATACAAGTTGAGTCCGTTGCTGGTACCAGGGTAAATGGCACCAACGATGGCGCAAGAGTCTGCAGGAAACAATTTGGCTTCCATACAAAGTGATTGGCCAGTAACGACATTACATCCAACGTCCACCGTTACATTGAAATCAATACAGTTACCAGGGGTCACGTCGCCCACAATGAAACGATATTGACTACCTCCCAACGGGAAAAAACTAACGGGTGCCGACAATGGCACGATATTGGGATCAAAGGTGATATCCACAAATGCTGAAACAAGGTTCACGGTAGCCGTGCCCTTGTTACATGCGCTCACCCTGATTTTTTGATTGTTAACACACGCCCTCAAGGTGGAAGCGAATACGGTAACTTCAGGAGCAGAGCACGCCGACTTGGGAATAAGTCCCAATGGCGGGATTGTACCGATGCCATTGATTACCTGGAAGGCAACGGCATTACCACATGTGGAGGACCATGGTGATTGCAGCGTATCGGGATAGATCGTGTATGAGCCGTTTGCCAATGCCACCACGGAGAGGCGGCCTGCATTGTCAGATTGAACAAAATAATTCCCTGGCTGGATCATGAATCGCATGTTGGGCACCGCTGATTCACCTGCATCCTGCTGACAGTTTTGATTTGTGTCGTTGAAAGCGATTCCCATCACCGCTCCAACCTGGTATTTTTCGACCAGCGCATTGTTATTCGCCTGCCCGGAAGCCAATACTATACCATTGCCACCTGAGCAGATATTCAACAGCGCGCCATAAAAGGGACCGGTATAGGTACTGTTTGATAAATAGGTGCCATTGGAGGCAAAAGCTTCCAGTGCAGTAGGACCGCTGGTAAGTACCATAATGTTACCGCTGTTTTCAACAGCAAGAGCATATCCCTGCTCATTGGAAGTGCCACCTTTGTAGGTGCTCCAATTGATGGCACCGTTTTGTTGGAACGAGGTGATGAAAGCATCCGAAGCTCCTCCACCATAAGTCGTTTGAAAGGCACCTGATGTTGCGATGGCAGATGTACTGGAAGTCCATCCGGCTATCACCACGTTTCCGTTTCCATCAATGGCAACCGACCGACAACGATCGTTGGCCGTACCACCCAAGTACGTGGACCATGTTCTGGCACCATTGGTGGTGAACCTTGCGCACCATGCATCAAAGTTTCCTGCCAATGACTGTTGGTAGGCGCCTGAGGTAGCAATATTGTTGGTGCTTCGCGTTTCGCCGGCAAGCGCAAGATTGCCGTTTACATCAGTGGCACAGGAAATTTGAGAACCCTCGTCCAAACTACCGCCATGGTAGGTGGCCCATAACCGAGAACCGCTGCCACTGAATTTCACTACGAAACCATCCGTACTACCTCCTAAAGAGGTTTGATGTGCTCCAGCGGTGGCGATACCGGAGGTGCTTGAAGTGATTCCAGCAAGAAAAACATTGCCAGAAACATCTGTGGCGCAATCCGCATAATTCTCTACGCCGGGTCCACCGTAGTAGGTGGCCCATTGGCGCAAGCCGTTAGCGTTGAATTTGGCCAAGTACAGATCGAAACTGCCGGAGGCATTTGTTACCTGATACGCTCCTGAGGATGCTATCGAGTTTGGAGCGGCGCCACCTGCCTGACCAGCGAGGTATACGTTGCCCAACCCATCGACGCTGCATGACTGACCAGACTCGTTTCCTAAAGAACCGTAGTAGGTGGTCCATTGTCTGCGGCCGTTGGCATCGAACTTGGCTATGAATGCATCTTGCAAACCGCCGATCACAGACTGGTGTGAGCCCGTGGTGGCGATGTTACGAACACTGTTCGTGTTACCGGCAATGATGACATTACCTGAACCATCCGTGGCGACTGCATCGGCCGTTTCATTACCGCTACCTCCTAATTGGTTGCTCCAAATCAAAACTACCGGATCAATGGTAATGGCTTTGCCTTTGGTGGCATTGAATATTTCAAATCCTACCGTGTTGGAGTTGATCATTACCCACTTGCTGTCAAGCTTTTTTCCTTCCTGAAAAACACGCGGAGCACTTTCTGTGATCACACCCATGGCCGTTGGCATCTCCAACTCACCCTTGGCATTGATTCTTGGAGTGGCGCCCGTGATACGGATGTGAATTTGTCGCCAATCAACATTGGGAGCCAATTCGAAATCATATTCCAATAAACCACCAATGCTGTAGAAGCGGACATCAATACCGGGATAAACCCCAAACAATCGCGCCTCTTCGAATGATTGAACACCCTCAACCACGGCAGAACCCGCTCCATAAAAGTTATTGATCCCTTCGGTTGGACGGTAGCCCGCTTTCTCCCCTTTGAAAGAAGAACCAAGCCATTGCATGTCGATGCGTTGGAAAGAAACCGATTGGTTTTCCTGCTCACCACTTACCGTGTGCAATTGATGCGACACACCTTGTCCGGTAATGATGTATTGGGATTCGCCATGTGAACCCATGTACAGCACATCACTTCTAATAGCACCAGACTGGTCAGTGATTTGGCCCTTGTTTTCGGTAAAGACCACGGAAGGTTGTGATGAATTTACAACCCTGTTTGCAAAGGCATTCATTGAAATGAGCAATGCCAGGCAAAAGGTAGCGACAGGCAACACTTTTTGTAGTTGTGGATTCATCTGCTAAACGATAAAAGGATCAATGATTACTAGTGGTACTTTAAGACTTAACAAGTTAAAGACAAACACCTCAATTGCGCAAGTGGTTTTGGTAAATGATAAAGTCTGGGGGGTGAAAAGATGGTATATTTTACCCAACGATTACTGACCGAGTATTTCAAGAAATTAAAACAATTCCTTGAAATAAGTAGATATTTCTAATATAATATTAAAATATGTCAATTAAATATTTATTTAATTCAATACAAAGGGTGTGCCAGCAAAAAAACCTAGCTTACCAAAATCCATTAAGTTAAATGGATAAAAAAAGGGTTAAAAATCCCCTATCCCCTCCATCACCTTTCCGGAGCCGTGAGGCAATTGAATCCCTAAGATGCGAGCAATTGTTGAGGCGACATCATTTTGGCTGTACAGGGCGGTATCGGTATAGCCTTTGCGAATGCCAGCACCCAATGCCATGAAATTGATGTGCCGGCAACCATCACAATTGTCGCCATGCGACACAAAGCCACTGGACCTGCCATCGCTGTGCCGTCCATGGTCGTTAGTGATGAACAGTATCGTGTTATCCTTATACGCAGGATGATTTTGAATGAAATTCCAAAGCCGAAACGCATAGCTGTCACCCTTTCGAATACCATCGAGATACAGCGGCCAATCACCCATATGCCCAGCAACATCAGGCTCTTTTAGATTGATCAGCATCACCTTGGGTTGGCCGGTTTGAAGTCGGGACAACGCGTTGTTAAACGTGATGGAATCCTCCCGATAACCGCTACCCAAGCCATTGTTGCCACAATCAGTAGCAGGCTTGAATTTACCTTTCCACGCAGGGTCCATGCAATCTGCCAAAACCTGTAACTTATCCTTCGAAGTGATGATCCATGCCGAGGTGGAATCGTTTCCTGAAGCACGAAGCCAATGCTGAAAAAAAGATGGGTATGTAGGCGACTGCTGTCCGCCATTGTTCAATGACTCATAATGCCCCGTACAAATTGCGGCATGTCCGTTTACAGTATTGGTAACGCCATCGATAAACACGTTCGTACAAACAGTACCCTGGCGCATCAACGAACGCAGCATTGGGATGTTTTTATAGGTCGTATCACCAAACATCTCCGTGTAACGGGCGCCATCAATCACCAGTACAATCACGTTACGGTTGGTTGGTTCAGGAATAGACACCGGCAAAACAGCATCCGACTCCCTTCCACATCCGGTGGAACAAAAAACAAAAATGATTAAGAAGGCAAGCAACCTTTGCATCGTAGCGTACGGATTATATAACTATCGCTTCTCCACCAGAAGAGCCCTCTCCGTTTGGTTTTTCATTTTCAATCTGACAATGTAATTTCCAGCGGGCCAATCAGCACAGTCGACAAACACCTCTGCATTGTTCATGGAAAACGAAGTGATCAATTGACCAGTGATATCATATATGTTGACGGAGTTAGCCATTTGATTATTGGGTGACAAATGAAGTGAAAAATGATGCATGGCCGGGTTGGGGTATGCTTTAAAATCGATATCAAGCCCTGACTCAACAAGGGCTGATGGATTATTCTCATTCACATACGCCCAAAAATCATTCTTAACCACTCCTGATTGAACGCCGTCATAACCCGTGCCAACATATCCAATGGCACCAATCGTAAACTGTGTAGCTTCTTCAGTAGGTCCTCCTCCATATGATGCTTTGGCCGTCCAAACATTTGTAACAGGATCATATTCGTAAAAATCATCATAATATGACCCAAAGCCTGAGCCCATGCCCAGGTAGCCCTTGTTACCGATGGCAAATGCGGAT
>JBMTLM010000163.1:0-4954 GCA_049431185.1 Bacteroidia bacterium
CCAATAAATGTAAATGCAAATGGCCAAGCCCGGGGCTGCGGCCAATGCGGCAAGACTATAAGGATGATTGAAGTCCAAAGCGAACCAATCGTGTTAGCAATTAAAATTTCAGGTAAACGAAAAAAACTTCACCAAATAAATCCACAATTTATGCATCTAGATGGCTTTTTATCCGCTAATAGGGCTAGCAAGCCTATAGGGAATAAACAAATAGCTACAATAATTTGCCATGAATGAAATCCGCCTTTTTCTGAAAGCGCTGCACATTTGGGACAAGATACAATTGACATGATTTTATAAATTTTCTATTGTTTGGGTAATAATCCTGTAAAATGCTAAAGTAATAAACAAAAATAAAAACAGCTTTTCAGTCGCTGTAGTAATCGTGTGATGCAAATAAATTCGATTTTTATTTATCAAACAATACCAAGCAAATAAAACTTGAATAACGATAGAACCAAAAAGTAAAAATGCCAATGGATTAAAATAAAAAGATTCGACAATTTTTCCACTAAAAATATAAGAGAAACCTCTGAGTATTCCACATCCTGGACATTGAATTCCAAAAATATAATCCATCAAACACCAATGATAAATTTGATTTATGGGGGTCAAATCAAAAATCAAAAAGAACGCAATAATAATCAGCCCGCTAAAAAGTGAATTCCAAATATGACTTTCATAATTATTGCTGAAAGATGATTGAAAACAACGAATTGGTATCAATTTTATAACCATACTCACAAGGTTGATATTTAACTAATAAGGCCCAAAGCCCATTTAGTTATTTTTTTATAACGCTCAATTTCTTTCAATTTTGTTTTTGATCTTAGGTACTGTTTTAAGATAGGCATAAATAGCCGCTGCTTCATAATCGGTGAGTTGTGTGTATGGGACCATCGGATAGCGTAAGGCGGATTGTCCGTCTACGATCCCATACTTCAAAGCCTTTACAAATTTTTCCTCGCTCCATAAACCAATGCCGGTTTCATTGTCAGGAGTGAGATTGGAAGTCAGGATGGGATCGCCTTCCAAGTTCAGCGGCTTGTTGCCGCCTCCGAAGAAATGATAGCTGTTCTCGGGTACCATCACATCCATCTTGGTGAAATCTCCCGAGTGGCAGGTCCAACAGTCGAGGTTGATGGCCATGTATTTGCCAAAGGCAACCTTGTCGGAAGAGTCTGGCATCACGATAGGCTTTTCAGGCATCGGCAAGGGTTTGAATGCCGTATTGCAGAGGAATTTTGTCAGGAAGGAGGGCTCACACGGTTTGGTGGGCGTGGCATCGGCCTGCACCATCGGATCATCCGAACGCAAAAAGGCAATGATGGCGTTGATGTCATCATCCGACATATGCGGCAACTTAGCCATATATGGAGGAGCATATTGGCCATTTTTCTTAACGCCCGTCCTCAACAAATAAAGCAGTTCACCATCGGTATAACCGGCTATGCCATGCTGCTGATCCTTGGTGATATTGGCAGAATAAGTAATACCAAACTCTGGAGGAGCATCCGACATCCGCTTGCCACTTAAGCGTCCTGTATTGGCATTCATATGACAATTGGCACAAAGCATGGAGGCTAATTTCTTACCGCGCTCAATATTGGCGGGCGTACTTTTGTGTACATAATCGATCTTGACCGTGTCGTAGTAAGGCACGCCTTTTATTTGAATGAATGCCGCACCACAGGCCACCAACACCACCACTGCCGCCAAGGTCATCAAGAGGTATCTCAATAATTTGTTCATGGGATTAGAGTTTGGTTCGGGGTAAATGTATAATAATTCATTGAAAATAAAAAAAGGGGTGGCAGGCCACATAATAAGGCTACCTTAGGCCGCTGAAGCAACCCATGATGGAGCATACACCAGGTACAAGGAAACAACACGTTGATTTCTTAAGAGGCATCGCCATGATGGGGGTCGTACTGGCCAATTTCAATGGATATGTGGAACAGCAAGTCCCTGCCGATATCCTGAACCAAAGGACATCCGGTCTCGACCAGGCACTCATGACATTCAATACGGTTTTTCTGGAGTGGAAATTCATGACGTTGTTTTCCATTCTCTTCGGATACGGATTTGGAGTGATCATGTCGAATCACGAAAATGGAGGCTCAAACCGTAATCAGTTTTTCATGCGTCGGATGTTTTGGTTGTTCGTCATGGGCACCATCCACACTTTGTTTTGGAATTTGGATGTGCTGCACTTGTATGCCGCGAGCGGATTGTTATTGTTGTTTTTCCAAAAGGTGCCAACACGTCGACTTTTGCTGTTTGCAATGATGTTGATGTTCGTTCCACCATGCATCATGTTATTGATACCTCCATCACCATCTTCCCCCGACGTAGCAATGGCACTCTACCATAGTCTGCTTGCTCCCGACTTATCAACCCTCATCAAAGGAAACGTGGAAGCCTATTACCACATGTTTATCGCCAGCGGCGCTGATCTGCAAGATGTTTTGGAGTCCTTAGGAAAATTCCTGTTTGGCCTGTGGCTGCTGAGATCAGGTTTTTTAGAGCAGCTGTCTACTGACTCGAAAAAACAACTGCGCTACATCGCCATACTCGCTTTTCCAGTGGTACTTTATTGGTGGATCCGTTGGATGCTGTCCGTGGATTCGCCATGGTTACCTGCCGGTGCTCCTTGGAAACCCTTGCTGAAGGCCGGGGTGCTACTCAACACCCTACTGTATGCCTGCATAGGGTTGCAGGTATATCTCAAATTCAAATCTATGCCAGCCGTTCAAAGATTCGTGTTCCTGGGAAAAATGACACTCACCAACTACCTGCTGGTTTCCGTATTCATGATCATCCTATTATATGGAATCGGATTGGGGTTGCTAGACCAAATCAGCCTGAGCCAAATTTGGTTGATGGCCGTTGGATTTATTGTACTAGCCTTATATGGTAGTGAAAAATGGTTGACGATGTTCAAATACGGACCAGCCGAATGGATATGGCGCCAATTGTCGTGGAACAAACGAATACCCCTACGCAGACAAAAGGCTATTGACTGATTTCAATCCGGCTTTTCACCTCGATGTAGGTTCGAGGATCAAATTTGAAATCGTAATACCCGGCATCGCCAGCCTTGGCAGTGACTGGAACCTTGGCCCTGCCAATCTCCACGCGACTTTTATCAAAGGCCTTTGCATAAAGCGTGTCGGAGAAGTCCTGGTTAAAAATCAAATACGCCGTGAGCACATTGTTGTTACCTCCAGCAGAGTCGGACACGACTTCAAACTTGCCATTGGAAACGCCTTTTTTCTTCAAATCCTCGGCAATCACCAATTCGCACTCTAGCGTTTGATCCATACCCTCTTTGATGCCTTCCAGTACCTCGGTAGCCGTTTCACCAACCACCTCACCACCCTTGTTCAACGTCTCCTTGGCTTTATCAGTCACATCACCTCCGCAAGAGGCCAACAAAACCGTTCCGAGAATCATAGCTAATTGTTTCATGTTTTTAGGGTTTGTTATGCTAAACAATGATGTCAAAAATAAGTTAATGTTGCGGAACAAGAGCGCGCGCCGGTCATTGGGGGTTGGTGATTGGTGATTGGTCACCGGCTACTGGTCACTGGTCACCGGCTATCGGTCACTGGTCACCGGTCACTAAATCTCACTTAAACCCAATCCGCTTCTTCTCCTTCTTCTCCTCCCCTTGCATGGCGCGTTGGTAAACCTCAGCCAATGTCAACGCCTTGTCGACCTTAAGCTCCTTACCCATGGAAGTCAACAAATGATTGCACTTCTCTTCGGTCAATGCCTCGAATTCGTAACTGCCCAACAGCCTGCCATGCCGAATTACACTTTGATCGACTTGTGCCATGGGCGTACTGAAAGAAAGGATGAATTTCAAATTGACACAATCTGACAAAAGTCCGTCTGAGAAATCACAGATGTTGGCGATAAACTCATTCCCCATACCTTGCCGGTCGACCATCAATTGGTCGGCATCCTCCAACACGATGATGCTGTCGGGTAAGTTGAGAAACTGAGGTAAAAGGCCCGGACTGCCTATCCCGAAGATCATATCCATGGGTACAATCACAAATTTCTTGTGGATGCGTGAAATGAGACTTCGCAAATAAGTGGTTTTGCCGGTGCCTTTGGCCCCATGCAACAACACGATGCCTTTGCTGGTATTGTCCGACAATGCCTCTACGATTTTCTTGTCCGCATCCTTCAATGAATCATTGAAATACAAATCGAGGTCCGGCGCTGCATAATCAACCTTGTGTTCAATCACACGCAATCCACCCTCACCATACTGAATGAAAAAGGAGAGCTTGCCTGGACCTACTCCGAATCGATAACTGTCGAGCATGATGCGTTCCGCCTTTTGAAACGCCTCCGTATTTTCTCCGTTCACGTAAAATAACTCCATGCCGCCAAAGGCATTGTTCCAAAAAGCGAGTAGCGTTGGCGTCAGAAAAAGATAAGCGCGCTGCTTGCGGTGATGGTTACGGGTGATGTGAATATAGTCGTCGATAACCATGTTGTCCATCGACACGCCAAAGGCATCTGCCAATGCTTTGAAGCCGATTTCCGGATCTACCGAATAATACCGGCGACAAGAAGGCATCTTGCCTGTGGTGGCATAAAATATCTTCTCTTCATTCCAACGGCCGTTGTTATCGAAAAGGTCTGAAAGGTTTGGGTTGTTTGATGGGATTTCCATGGTCAAAAAGGTTTGAAAGGTTAGCTCCGAAAAAATCGGGAAGGCGAATTTAGACTAATAGATAGGCAATGTGGGGATTTCTTTTCAACACCCCTCACCTGATTGGTCCTTAAACCTTTCAACGCAAAAAACCCCCGAAAGATGCCAAAGGCGCTCTTTCAGGGGTCGTTTCTGATAGCTGGAGTGGATTATTGCAACACTACGCGCATCGACTGCATCGTGGTTGCCTTGGTCACATTCACCAAGTATAATCCTTTTCCA
>JBMTLM010000164.1:0-4948 GCA_049431185.1 Bacteroidia bacterium
GGAAGCTGTAAGAGATCTTTATGGCATGGACACCTTGTTGTCAGGATTCTATTCATATGGCGAAATTTCCCCTCTAAAAAACGAAGTAGCTTGTAATTTCCATAATCAGACCATGACCATTACCTCGTTCCATGAGCAATAACAGGCTTCTGGCCCGTCAAATCAATAAATACCTACCGGAACACATCAGGAACCAGCCGGAATTGGCCGACTTCCTAAAGGCCGTTGGTGATTCCTATACTGCTTTCGAAAAGGACAAGGCCTTGGCCGAACGCGCCTTCAGTATCAGTGAATCGGAGTACATTGAGATCAATGATCGACTCAAGGAAGAGCTTGAGCTTAAAAGCCAATCTGTCAAGAAAATCAAGGATGCGATTGGGATACTGGGGGATGACGCCGTACTGCCACAGGATGACATCGGATTGCTCACCGACTTGCTCTATAACCAAGTGGTGTTGACTTCAAAAAATGAAGAAGCCGTAAACTCCTTAATCACATCTTATCAAACAGGTATCTTTTTTGAGGATACCAATGGCAAAATTCAATTGGTCAACCAACCTTTTTGCGAGATCTTCCTCAAAGGAATGAAACCTTCAGACGTAATGGAGGCTGAAAGGAGCTCCATTACCAGTAAAATCATTAACATGATTATCCAAGCGCAAGAGGTGATTGAAAAGACCAGCGCGATCAGGGAAGAGAAAAAAGCCGTTACGGGAAATGTCATTTACTTGACGGATGGCAGGATATTGGAAAGAAACTATGTGCCCGTATTCAATGAAGACGTGTTCAGAGGACACCTTTGGAGCTTCAATGACATCACCGAAAAAAAGCGACTAGAGGAGGCGTTGATCCGCGAAAAAACCTTCAATGAGGAAATATTGAACAACCTGCCTTCCGACATCGCGGTGTTCGACATGAATCACCGGTATCTTTTTGTCAACCCAATGGGCATCAAGGATCCTGAAATCCGTAAATGGATCATTGGAAAAGATGATTTTGAATACTGCCGCATGAGAGGTAGGAATATGGAAATAGCGGAGAAAAGAAGGGATGTGTTCAACCAGGTCGTTATTACAAAGGACACGGTTGAGTTCATTGATACCATGACTTTGCCCGACGGCAAAACCAACCACGTGTTCCGGAGATTTTATCCGATGATTAAAGACGGTGAAATCCGTTATGTGATTGGCTACGGAGTGGATGTCACCTCTATCGTGGAGGCCGAGGAAATGGTGAAGCGACAAAAGAATTTTTACGAAAACATGTTGGATCGTATGCCCATCGACGTGGGCGTGATTGACAATGATTATCGATTTGTATATCTCAATAAAAAAGCGGTCAGAAGAGATGATTTAAGGGAATGGCTGATTGGTAAGACCGAACAAGACTTTGTAGATAAAACCGGCAAAGGGCAAGAGTTGACCAGCAAACGAATGGAAATGATGAAGGCCGCTGTGGATACCGGTGAAATTCAACAATGGAGGGAAACCTACAATGAAGGAGCTCCCAACGAACTGCATATTTTGAGAACCATCAGCCCCTATTCGGTGGCGGGAAGTCAAACTTTCTTGCTGGCTACCGGTAGTGACGTAACCGCCATCTCCATTGCAGAGAAAGAACTCAAGCTCAAAAACGATGCACTCCAAAAAACCAACTCCGAGTTGGATCGCTTTGTGTATTCAACCTCGCACGACCTTCGGGCCCCGTTGACATCCGTTTTGGGATTGATCCGTATCATCGAGATGAACATCGCCAAAGAGGATGAAAAACAACACCTCCGTGTTGGGATGATCAAGGATTCTGTTCGAAAACTGGATGATTTCATTGCTGAGATTCTCGACTATTCACGGAATGCACGATCTGAAATATCGATTGAAACGATTGATGTGGAGTCCCTGATCAGTGATATCAGAAACAACCTGAATTACATGGAAGGAAGCAAGGACTTCGAACTCCGGTTGAATATTGATCAAGGACTGGTACTCCGCTCGGATGTAAGGAGAATCAAGGTGGTTCTTTCCAATCTGATTTCCAATGCCATCAAATATCAGGACGCCAAGAAGGAAACCCGTTTTATACAATTGTCCTTCAAGAAACATGAAAACCATGTGGAGTTACTCGCCATCGACAATGGTATCGGGATTTCAGAGGAAAACGTTTCCAGGATCTTTGAAATGTTTTTCAGGGCCACGAGCTTGTCTACAGGTTCTGGCCTTGGATTGTATATTGTAAAGGAAACCATTGAAAAACTGGGGGGAACCATTGAGGTCAATGCCGCCTTGGGTCAAGGCACCTCTTTTAAAATGATTTTACCTAATATTGTATCATGACCATCGCTGAACCCAAATTCAAGGAGGTGCATATTGTTGATGATAACAACGTAGACACCTACATATCACAACATCTCATCGAGGAGCTTGGATTGGCATCACGTGTATCCATCAGCACCAACGGTGCGGAGGCATTATCTTATCTACAATCTCTGGGAGAAAACCAGCCCGAAATCATTTTATTGGATGTGAGGATGCCGATCATGGGCGGATTCGAATTCCTGGAGCTGTATTCTGCATTCGTGGATCACATGCCCCACAAACCCACCATTTACATGCTCACTTCTTCCAGCGATCCTTTTGACGTAGACAAGGCCAAGTCATTCCCGATGGTGAAAAAGTATTTCAGCAAGCCCCTCAGCCCTGAAATATTGGAAACGCTGGCCTGAAACTTTAAGGCTTCCTTCGGTTTTCATAAACCAGCTTAGATACTTCAGCTATGGCATACCGTAGCTTGTCCGCCTCTTTGCCCTTGGTCATCACCGTCAATACATAGTGGCCGTTTGGCGCGTAAACCACACCTGATTCATGCCATTGCTTGTTCTGACTGGTACCAAATTCTCCGAATTTTCTAGCGACCAACACGTCATCGGGCAAATGCTTTACCATGCCGTCCCGGAAAGAACTCTCCGTAAGCCAACCCAATACCAGTTCCGAATTTGCAGGGCTCAACCATGATCCGTTGTAAAGCACATTGAGGAATCTGGAATAGTCAACTACATTCGTAACATAGGATTTATCAAACATGTCAGGCGTTGATTGACCCAAGTCACGATACAACTTGTCTAACATAGTAAAGTCCAACCGAACATTGATCAAACTGGTGCTGATATTGTCGGAATACTTTAACACCCGCTTTAACAATTCAGCAAGTGGATATGATTGCCCGGTCACTATCGGTTCAATCTCGAATGTTTGATCAGGCACCGCGGTGGGTGGCACATTACAATAAACCATTTGCTCCAAAAGCCTAGGATCCGACTCTGCTTTTTTAAGGAAAGTCAACGATACAGGTAGCTTCAGCAAACTTCCCGGCGTATATCCCTCGGATGCATTGATGGTAAACCAATCACCCGTAGACAAATCAAGATAATACACTGAAGCCGCTGTAAGGGCTTGCTGTGACTTGAGAGACTCCAACATCTGGTTTATTGAACTTTTCAAAGGCGCTACACGATCCGATTCCATATCGGATTCCGAAAAAAGCAATTTGTTGACCAATCGGCCATCGCGTACGCGGGCAACGCGCTGATTGGTGTTGGCTTGAACAGTACTACCCTGCGAAGCAAGTTCATGCCGTTCCGTCTGCTCACATGAGCAAACAAAAGCCATAATCAATAAGGTTTGAAAGGATTTCTGGGTCCACCTGTTGATGAAAACAGGGAATGTTCGACGGAAGGTAGGCATGTCTGATTAAATGATGATAAGCACATTTTTACAGACCCGTGGTTAGACATCACAAATATAAAACCAAAAAGGGAGTTGTGAAAAATTATTTTGAAATAACCTGTATCGCCTTGAGGTAAACAGGATCTTTTTGTAGCCAAATGGGATAAAATCCCTCGCCACGGAAAAGCTGTCGGGCGATATTGGCCTTAAGCAAATTCCTGAGATAAGGTGCCGCTGCAGCCACCTCCTTAGGCTCCACTTGAACGGCCGATTTGGAAGCGATGCGCTTTGCAAAAGATTGATAGGTTTCATCCGATACTTGAAAACCCGACTTAAACGTATTAACATCCTTGTATCGGGCTAGGAGGCCACGGTTTTGATCCACGAAATCATACGCAAAGTCGGTTAACTCTCCTCCAGTAAGCACTTGATTTAAAAACGCGTTGGAGGCGTCGGTTGTATCGATGGGCACAAATACATCGGGCATGATGCCACCGCCCCCGTAAACCACCTTGCCCTTCGGGGTGGTGAATTTGAGCGAATCGGGAAACTTGATGGAGTCGATTGTCAATAATTCACTATGTGCAAAACGTTCATTCAGCTCATTGTTGTAGCTGTCATATCCATCCTTGTACGGCTTTTGAATGCTTCTGCCCGTAGGCGTGTAATACCGGGCAATGGTCAATCGGATGGCGGAGCCGTCGGGCAAAACCGTTTGTTCCTGCACCAAACCCTTACCGAAAGAACGGCGGCCTACAATGGTGGCGCGGTCCCAATCCTGCAGTGCGCCTGCCAGGATCTCGGAGGCGGAGGCCGAACCTTCGTCGACCATGATCACGACCGGCAGTGATTCATATTTCCCGCCCGGCGTGGCATCGTAATCGGCACGAGGCCTTGACTTGCCCTCGGTATAAACAATTGATTTCCCTTCAGAGATGAATTCGTCGGCGATTTTGGTGGCGGCATCCAAATAACCACCTGGATTCCCCCTCACATCAATGATCAGTTTTTGCATGCCTTGGGCAGAAAGTTTTTGACATGCCTCCATAAACTCATCGTAGGTAGTGGCGGCAAACCTGCTGATCCGAACATAACCGGTTTGGGGCGCAGCCATGAAGGACGCATCCAATGAGTAAATCGGTATTTTACCTCGGGTGATGGTGAAATCCATGAGTCGCTGTGCGCCACGCCGGTATATTTTTACACGCACCTTGGTACCCCCCGGCCCT
>JBMTLM010000165.1:0-4914 GCA_049431185.1 Bacteroidia bacterium
GTTCATCCCATCCGAAATCCAGCTGACCGCCCCTGCGCAATTCGCTGATGCCTTTCACCATGAATTGGCCTTCCATTTTTTGCCCATCATTGTAGGAAAGCCTACCCAACACGTTCAGGTTTCTTGTCAATGGCATATCCAAAAAGCCATCATTGTTGTGATCCCATTGAACCGGCATGTTGTCGGCATGCAACATGAAAGAGGCAGTGGTATGTTCGCCGGTTTTTCCAGAAGAGATCACATTGACTTCATGGTTGCCTGATTCGGCACCGTACAGGTTTAGGTAAAATTTAGGGGCCATTTCAGGCTTGAGGTATTCCACATTGATTTGGCCCGTGGTAGATTCGAATCCGTTGGCTACGGATCCGCTGCCTTTGGTGACTTGAATGGATTCCATCCATGGTCCAGGTATGTAGGACAATCCGTAAGTGGATGCCAATCCCCGCATATTGGGGATGTTTTCAGTCATGATCTGGGCATAAATACCGGAGAGCCCCAACAATTGGATCTCCTTGGCCCCGGTAACGGCATCTGCATAAGAAACGTTTACAGAGGGACTGGTTTCGAAGGATTCCGAGAGGTTGCAACAGGCGGCTTTCAGCAGCTCCTTTTGACCTATTTGTTCCACGTTGATGGTTTTGAGTGTGGAAATCTCGATGGCTTCCCGCTTGGCCTCCACTTGTACTCCTTTCAATTGTACGGAAGGTTTCAGCGTAACATTGATCGTTTTTTGATCGGTCACCATAACTGAATCCGCAGTGAATCCGACATAACTGAAAACCAAATAACTTGGTTCAACGGGTTTGTCGATGGCATAGCTACCATCGGAACCGCTGGTGGTTCCAAGTTGCGTGCCGCTCCAATAGATGCTGGCGCCAACCAATGGTGACTTGTTTCCGTTTGCAGACTCAAACACACTACCCGTTACCCGGTCTTGGGAAAGACAGGGGGTGATGGCTGATAAGATGCAAGTGGTAATTAATAAAATGAATTTCGATTTCATGGCGATTGTATGCTAAATGAAAGTAGCTGTTGATTAAAAACAGGCAAGACTTCAAAGCATCAAATCAAAAATACCGAGAAAAGAATGTTGGGTGGCGGTCCGTTGGGTTCAAATCCGCACCGTGCATAAGTGCTTTGGAACTGATTTGAATGAATGACGGGTGGTTGAAATTGAAATGGGGAGGTAAACGAAATGCAAGAGGTAGGAGCGAATTTGTAAGACCAAAAAGTTGGTGCATAGTTTTGGTAATCTGCTTTGAAAAACTGAATGTCGTTGGTGCAACAATCATCCTGCTCATCAGCTTGATCACCTTCGCAGCAGTCGTACTTTTTTGGAGTCGGTTCGCAGCAATCCTGGGAAGCGGAGGTGGCGGCCATTTTACAGAAGTGCGTGATTTTGGCTACGCCAACGGTGGAAACCGACAATACAAGCACCAGCGACATGGATAGCCACTTGAAAGCGCTTGGATATGGGGCGGTTTTATGCAAGATATAGGAACCTAAAGATGGGTGCGAATTTACGAGTTAGACCCATGAAGTTTTTGTGAAGTCTTTCCTATGCAATTTAGACTGAAAAAACTAACTTTGCAAAACGATTCGCTGTTTAGCTTAAAAATCTGATAGTTAACCATTTAGAACAATTGAAATGAGCGCAATTGCCGCCGTAAGGGCCAGGGAAATTTTGGACTCACGTGGTAATCCCACCGTAGAGGTTGAGGTTTATACCTCCAATGGCATGGTTGGCCGTGCCGCAGTTCCCTCGGGGGCTTCCACCGGCAAGCATGAGGCTACCGAATTGCGCGATGGTGATAAAGGCCGTTATTTGGGTAAAGGGGTGTTGAAGGCCGTGCAGAACGTAAACGCGGTGATCAACGAGGAGCTTCAGGGAATGAATGTTTTTGCCCAATCAGCCATCGATGATAAATTAATCGAATTAGACGGTACGCCTAACAAATCCAACCTGGGAGCCAACGCCATTTTAGGTGTTTCCTTGGCTGTAGCCCGTGCTGCTGCCGATGAACAAGGCCTTCCGTTGTTCCGCTACGTGGGAGGTGTAAATGCCCGGGTTTTGCCGGTGCCCTTGATGAACATCCTTAACGGAGGTGCCCATGCCGATAACCGGATCGATTTCCAGGAATTCATGGTGGTCCCCTCGGGTGCAACCTCGTTTTCAGAGGCACTCCGCATGGGAACCGAAGTGTTCCACGCGCTTAAAAAAGTACTTCGTGATGGCGGTCACTCCACCAACGTTGGGGATGAAGGAGGATTCGCTCCGGATTTGAAATCCAACACCGAGGCCATCGAGGTGGTATTGAAGTCCATCGAAGCGGCAGGCTACAGGCCCGGTGAAGACATCTTCATCGCCATGGATGCCGCCTCCACTGAGTTGTACGATGAACAATCGGGAAAATACGTTTTCAAAAAATCCACCGGAGATGCGTTGACCTCTTCACAGATGGTTGACTTTTGGAAGGATTGGGTTTCCAAATATCCGATTGTCTCCATCGAGGATGGATTGGCAGAAGATGACTGGGATGGTTGGAAAGCCCTCACCGCCGCCATTGGACAAAATGTTCAAATCGTCGGTGATGACTTGTTCGTCACCAACTCCAACCGCTTGAAAACCGGAATTGAAACCGGCGCAGGCAACTCCATCCTGGTTAAGGTAAATCAAATCGGCACCCTCACAGAGACCATCGATGCGGTGGAACTTGCCACCAGGAATTCTTTTACCTCCATCATGAGCCATCGTTCCGGAGAAACGGAAGACAATACCATCGCCGACTTGGCAGTGGCTTTGGGTTGTGGCCAGATCAAAACGGGTTCCGCTTCCCGTTCCGACAGGATTTCAAAATACAATCAATTACTTCGCATAGAGGAGTCACTCGGCTCTACGGCTGTTTTCGGTGCCGTCAATAATAGGTTTTTCAAAAAATAAATTCATGTCATCCCAACCATTGCATAACGAAGAAAACGAACAGGACGATCTCGACAACCAGGGGCACGTCGTAGATGATACTGAAGGGGATCATCCCCATCGCGTGCGTCGAAGAGTCAAGATCCGCAAAAAGGTTCGAATCAGAAAGAAAAGTGATCCTAAAAAGAAACTAAAGAAGATCGGCGAACGGGTTTTTTGGATCGCTTTGGTGATTGGTTTCGTGGCGGCACTGGTCATCTTCGTACTGGAATCAGATATCAAAGATCCCAAACAAAAGAAGTTACAACAAAAACAATTGCCCTCCGGTAAAACATATTAATCACAAAACCTTCAAGCCATTTTGATGGTTCTTCATTACGGACCATCTTCATAAAGCCTATCTGCAGCATATCCACATGGACAAAATCAAGGAAAAATTTATTTCGAAGGCCGCGCCGATGGCCGAACAAACCAAAAAGCTAGTTAAGGAGCACGGCAACTTTGTGCTTGGTCAATATACCATCGAACAGGTTTATTCCGGTATGAAAGGCATGATCGGTATGATTACCGAGACATCCAAACTAGATGCTGAAGAGGGTATCCGATTCCGTGGTTATTCAATTCCCGAACTACGCGAAAAGCTGCCGGTTTCAAAGGAAGGACCAGAGCCTTTGCCAGAGGGTATTTTCTACCTCTTGCTCACTGGTGAAATTCCCACCTTGGATGAGGTGATCAATGTCAACAATGAATGGATGAAGCGTGCCAATGTGCCCAAGCACGTATTCGACATGTTGGACATGCTGCCTGCCAAGACTCACCCTATGACACAGTTCAGCATGGCCATCATGGCGCTGCAAACAGAGTCGGTTTTTGCCCGTCGCTATCGCGAAGGCATCAACAAAAAAGAATATTGGGAGCCGATGTACGAGGATGTGATGAACCTGATTGCCCGTCTGCCTCGCATCGCCGCCTATATCTACCGCAAGACGTATAAAAACGGTGTGCACATCGAACCCGATCCCAAACTCGACTGGGCCGGTAACTTCGCTCACATGCTCGGTTACGATGAGCTCGACTTCCGCAAACTGATGCGTTTGTATTTGACCATCCACGTGGATCATGAGGGAGGTAACGTTTCCGCCCACACCACTCACCTGGTTGGTTCCGCCCTCAGTGATGCGTATTTGTCATTGGCTGCAGGTATGAACGGCCTTGCCGGTCCACTGCATGGATTGGCCGCCCAAGAAGTGGCACGTTGGATATTGGATCTTCGTGAAGAATTCAACGGCGTGCCCACCAAGGAACAGATTTCCGATTATATCAAGCGCACCTTAGCCGAAGGCCGCGTTGTGCCGGGTTATGGTCATGCCGTACTCCGTAAAACCGATCCCCGATACATTGCGCAGCAGGAATTCGCCAAAGCCAACATGGCCGACGATGAGCTGTTCAAGATCGTGCAATTGCTTTACGAAGTAACTCCTGAAATCCTGAATGCCACCGGCAAAGTGAAAAACCCTTGGCCAAATGTGGATGCCCACTCTGGAATCCTGTTGATCCGTTACGGTTTGGTGGAATATGATTTCTACACCGTGCTCTTCGGTGTGTCACGCGCCATCGGTGTATTGACCTCCTTACTGTGGGATCGTGCCTTGGGTGTTCCAATCGAAAGGCCCAGTTCCGTTACCACTGGATGGATTCTTAACAAAATCCGCCAGGCGGAAGAAGCCAGTAAATAACCATTATTTGAGTCACGGCGGAGTCATCTCCGCCTTTTTTATTTGAAAGACGTGCACAAAACCAAACTTTCAAATTTGCCGATTGTTTCATTTCCTCAAGCTTAAGCCATGGGATACAAAGACCAATCTCAATTCATCAAGACATTGGAAGATGCGGGTGAACTCGTACGCATCAAGGAATATGTGAATCCTCATTTGGAAATCACGGAAATCACCGATAGGGTTTCCAAACAATACGGACCCGCAATGTTATTCGAC
>JBMTLM010000166.1:0-4851 GCA_049431185.1 Bacteroidia bacterium
CCGATTCACTGGAAAGGGCTTCGCCGAATGGACCATCAACGGTAATGCTGCCCGTTTTATAAGGAGTGGCAATACTTTTCCATTGGTTGCGGTAGTTTAATGTTCCCCTGACAGTGTTTTCACTGCCCGCTTTAGATGGATTGTTGATTACAGGGGTGAAATGAAATTGAGAAAAATGAATGTCCTGAGCATTGGTAAGCGTACCGAGAGTACCGAACATGCTCATTAAGATAGTTAAGACTCTTAATCTCATAAGTTGACAATTGGACCTCCAAGATATGGATTGAGATTCAAAAAAAAATCCCAATCTTATGATCGGGATTTTTATTGCGGATTGAATACTACTAAATGTAGTCATCGTCCATATCATCATCATCTCCTGCGTCATCGTCATCATCGTCATCACTACCAGATAGCAATTCTCCCCAATTGTGGATTTTAGCCGTTGGAATCTTGAAATCATCTTCATCATCATCATCGTCATCCAAATCCGCGTTTATCGGCGAAGACGGTTTGTTGGTTGGTCCAGATTTAAAGTCATCTCGTTTAAAGGGCAATGGCGGACGAGGAAAGGGCGGAGGGGAAGGTGGCGTGGGCTTAGGCGCTTCGGGTTCTTTCTTGGCTACCGGAACAACGGGCTTAGGCGTTGGAGCTGTAGGCTTGGATTGAACCACTGGCTTGGCAACAATTACCGGATTGTTCGTTGTTGGTTTTGTTGCTGGCTTGGAAACCGTCTTTTTAACCTTTGCCACTGGAGCTGGCTTGGGTGCTCCCACTTTGGTTGCGGGTTTGGTTGTAACTGCCTTGGCTACGGGCTTTACTTGGGCTTTAGCAACCACCTTTTTAACAACTTTCTTGGGTGCCACCTTTTTAGTAGCCTGCTTTTTAGCGACCTTTTGGGTAGCAGCTTTTTTAACAGCTTTTTTGGCAACCTTCTTCTTAGGAGCGGCTTTTTTGACAACCTTTTTAGCTACTACCTTCTTTTTAGAAGCCACTTTTTTCTTTGGTGCAGCTTTCTTTACCGTCTTTTTGACGGGTTTAGCCTTTTTAGGAGCTGTTTTCTTTTTAGCTGCCTTTTTCTTGGGTGCCGGTTTTGAAGCGGCTTTTTTAACAGGCTTAGCCTTTTTTGTAGGCTTCTTGGCCTTCAATTTGTTAGAAGCACGGGTTGCCATGGTTCAGGTGATTTTCAATTGATTTTTCGGAGTAAAAATAAATAATTCAGTATCAAACAAGGGCTCCCTCTAAAAAAAACCGCTTTTTTTTGAATCAACTATTCAATAGCTATGGATCAATGACTTATAAAATACTTAAATTAGAGCCGATTATGAAAACCACATAAAATTCACCTCGATGCCAATCAGATTTTTCGCGATTTTTATTTGTTCCTTATTGATAATCATGGTTTTCAATGGTTGTCAAAAGGACCCCATCCTTCAAGAAATTCAAAATGGGGTTCCTGTTTTTACCCCAAAAACCAAAGCCGCCATCACTGCGATTCAAATTAACGCACACCCCGAATTTGACCCAAACGGTAATTTTTGGGACAACATCGATTCAACCACCTTTGACACATTAGGTCGACCTGATATTTTTTTCAATATTTCAGAGTTAGGAACGACCACGCCAGTATTATGGAGTCAGAATTCACACTTCTTGAATTGCGGCCCGTTAGATAGCATCCCTTATTACATCCTGAGCCCGTATCAAGTGGAGCCTTTCGGGTCCACCATTCGCGTAAACCTGTATGACTATGAGTTACCAGACTCCACTTTCATGGAGTCTTTGGAATTTTTCATTGGCGAATATCCTGATCCACTCAACCCCTACCCCACCTCCGTTACTCAAGCGAAAAACGGTTACAGTGTTTCCATCGGAATCAGATGGGAGGATTGATCACTTCGTAGGACTGATTATAAAAAACGCCCGAGGAGATTCCTCGGGCGTTTATGATTTATAGAAACTTGATCTAGGATAACAACTTGGCTTTAATGTATTCTCGGTTCATCCGTGCAATATTGGAAACGCTGATTTGCTTCGGACATTCCGCCTCGCATGCCTCGGTATTGGTGCAATTGCCAAAGCCTTCCTGATCCATTTGCTCCACCATGTTGATCACACGCTTGGCACGTTCCACTTGACCTTGAGGCAACAATGCATATTGAGAAACCTTTGCTGACACATATAACATCGCAGACGAGTTTTTACATGCCGCAACGCAGGCACCGCATCCGATACAAGCGGCTGATAAAAAAGCTTCATCAGCATCCTCCTTGGGTACCGGAATGGAATTGGCATCCTGCACACTTCCAGTGTTCACGGAAACATAACCACCAGCCTGCTGAATGCGATCAAAAGCAGATCGATTCACCACCAAATCCTTTAACACGGGAAATGCAGATGAACGCCACGGCTCAATCACGATGGTATCGCCATCCTTAAAGCTTCGCATATGCAGTTGACACGTAGTAACACCTTTGATGGGTCCGTGTGCACGACCATTGATGTACATGCTGCACATGCCGCAGATACCCTCGCGGCAGTCGTGGTCGAAAGCCACTGGGTCCTTGCCTTTTTTAATGAGATCCTCATTCACCACATCCATCATCTCGAGAAAAGACATGTCTGGTGAGATATTCTCAGCCTGATAGGTTTCAAAGGAACCAGGCGTAGCAGTGTTTTTTTGTCTCCAAACCTGGAGCGTGAGTTTCATGTTTCCACTCATGACGTTTGATTTTATTAAGTGGTTGTTATTTGTAAGAGCGTTGTGATCGCTTCACGGTTTCATAATTCAATTCTTCCTTGTGCAGCCTCGCTGGATTATCCAAACCGGTGAATTCCCAGGCGGCCACATAGGCAAAGTTTTCGTCATCACGCAGTGCCTCGCCCTCGGGAGTTTGATACTCTTCCCGGAAATGTCCGCCACATGATTCTCGGCGATGCAAGGCATCCTGCATCATCAACTCACCCAACTCTATGAGGTCTGCCACGCGGCCAGCCTTTTCCAGGTTTTGATTGAGTTCGTCGCCGGAACCGGGCACCATGATGTTATTCCAGAAATCATTGCGCAACGCCTTGATTTTCTCGATGCCCTCCAACAATCCCTTTTCATTGCGCGCCATACCACAGTGGTTCCACATGATGAGCCCCAGCTCTCGCTGGAAATCGTGCGAGGTCTTGGTGCCTTTAGAGGCCAATAAGCGGTCGATCATGGATCGCACATTCTTTTCAGCCGCTTCGAATTCAGGATGGTCGGTGGTGATAGGCTTACGCTCTTCACCGGCCAGATAATCGCCGATGGTGTAAGGAATGACAAAGTAACCGTCAGCCAATCCCTGCATGAGAGCACTTGCGCCTAAACGATTGGCCCCATGGTCAGAAAAGTTGGCTTCACCACAAGCATAAAGACCTGGAATGGTGGTCATCAGATTATAGTCAACCCACAACCCTCCCATGGTGTAGTGGACCGCTGGATAAATGCGCATGGCTGTCTTATACGGATCCTCGCCGGTAATCTGCTTATACATGTCGAACAAGTTGCCATAGCGTGCCTCCACGGCTTTCTGTCCGAGTCGGTTGATGGCTTCGGAAAAATCGAGGTAAACAGCCAAACCACTGGCACCTACGCCACGACCCTCATCGCACATCTCCTTGGCCTTACGCGAAGCGATATCGCGAGGAACCAGGTTACCAAAGGAAGGGTAAATACGTTCCAAATAGTAGTCGCGTTCGTTCTCAGGAATATCTTCGGGTCGGCGGTTGTCGCCTTTCTTCAATGGCACCCAGATGCGACCATCATTACGTAAACTTTCACTCATCAAGGTGAGCTTGCTTTGGTGATCACCGGAAACGGGAATGCAGGTGGGGTGAATTTGTGTAAAGCATGGGTTGCCGAAATAGGCTCCTTTCTTGTGTGCTCGCCAGATGGCGGTGGCATTGGAACCACGGGCATAGGTGGTGAGGTAAAATACGTTGCCATAACCTCCCGTACACAGCACAACAGCATGGGCCGCATGGCGCTCAATTTTACCAGACACCAAATCACGGGTGATGATACCTCGTGCCTTGCCATCGACCACCACCACATCCAACATTTCATGCCTGGTATAACTCTGAATTTTACCAGCCCCAATTTGACGGTTCATTGCACTGTAGGCTCCCAACAACAATTGTTGCCCGGTTTGACCCTTGGCATAAAAAGTACGAGACACCTGAGCACCGCCGAAGGAGCGATTATCCAGTAATCCGCCATATTCACGGGCGAAAGGAACCCCCTGGGCTACGCATTGGTCTATGATGTTCACGCTTACCTGAGCCAACCGATACACATTCGCCTCCCTGGCACGGTAATCGCCTCCCTTAATGGTGTCGTAAAACAAACGGTAAACACTGTCACCATCGTTTCGGTAATTCTTGGCCGCATTGATGCCCCCTTGGGCGGCAATGCTATGCGCCCTGCGAGGACTGTCTTGGAAACAAAATGTTTTGACATTGTAACCGAGTTCAGCTAATGATGCAGCGGCTGAAGCTCCGGCCAAACCAGTGCCTACGATGATCACATCATATTTACGCTTGTTGGCTGGATTTACCAGCTTCAAATTGAACTTATGGTTGTCCCATTTTTCCGATAACGGTCCGGAAGGAGTATTGGAATGTAGTGCCATGGGGAATGTTATTTTTTTGAAAGGGATCAGGAGAAGAAAAAGAAATAAATCGGCATAGATGCGAAAGTGAGCGGTATGATAATGCCAAAAAACCAAATACCGACGTTACGAATGAGCGAAGCGACGGCAGGATGACGCAAACCTAAGGTCTGGAAGGAACTTTGAAAGCCATGAACCAGGTGATAGGCGA
>JBMTLM010000167.1:0-4825 GCA_049431185.1 Bacteroidia bacterium
CACTTGTTTTCGGCGAGGCAAGCCGGTCACCGGTTACAGGTCACCGGTTACAGGTCACGATAATCCAGTAATATTCCCCGCATTATCAATATCCATTCCTTCGGAAGCCGGGATGGCAGGTAGTCCGGGCATGCGCATCATCTCGCCGAGGATGGGTACCACGAAACCGGCGCCGTGTGCCAATTCGAATTCACGTACGTTAACGGTGAATCCGGTTGGACGGCCGATGCGGTTTTCGTTATCGGTAAATGATTTTTGTGTTTTGGCCATACAAACGGGCATGTGATCCACACCCAGCTTGCTGAATTCCTTCAACTGTGTTTTGGCTTTCGGTGAGAATGTTACATCGTCTGCGCCATAAATCTCGGTAGCGATTTTTCGGATCTTATCTTCAATCGATAAGCTCCAATCGTAAAGTTGCTTGTAGTTGTTGGTGCCGCTTTCAATCACATCCACCACTGCTTGTGCCAATTCCATCGTGCCATTGCCTCCCATGCCCCATCCGCGTGACACCACTGCTTTCACGCCTACCTTGGCGCACTCGCTGATGATGAAGTTCACTTCTTCGTCGGAGTCGGTGTAGAAATTGTTGATAGCGACTACAGGGGTGAGACCGAATTTCTTGCAGTTCTCCATATGCTTGGCGAGGTTGCCGAATCCTTTGGCCACATAATCCATGTTCGGCATGTTATATTCTTCCTTCTTGGCTCCACCATGATGGCGTAAGGCGCGAACAGTGGCAACCAATACCATGGCTTTTGGCTTTAGGCCAGCAACAGGACATTTGATGTCGAGGAATTTCTCAGCACCCAAATCAGCACCGAAACCAGCTTCAGTAACTACGAAGTCGCACAGCGACATGCCCATCTTGGTGGCAACAATCGAGTTGGTGCCTTGCGCAATGTTGGCAAACGGACCGCCATGGATGATGGCTGGATTGCCTTCAAGTGTTTGTACCAAGTTTGGCTTGATCGCATCGCGCAATAACAGCGCCATGGCACCTTGTGCATTCAGTTCGCGAGCATAAACAGGCCTTTTATCGAACGTGTAACCGATGAAGATATTTCCCAAACGCGTTTTCAGGTCGTCGAAGTCTTTGGAGAGACAAATGATGGCCATCACTTCGGATGCGGCAGTGATGTTGAAACCGTCTTCTCTTGGAATACCATTGGCGCTTCCGCCGATTCCGATGATGATGTGACGCAAGGCACGGTCGTTCATATCCATCACACGTTTCCAAACGATGGTGCGTGGATCGATGTTCAAGCTGCGTGTTTTGCTTTGCAGGTTGTTATCGATGAGCGCCGACAGCAGGTTGTTTGCTTTTTCGATGGCGGAGAAGTCACCAGTGAAATGCAAGTTGATATCCACCATGGGAACCACTTGCGAATAACCGCCACCTGCTGCACCGCCCTTGATGCCGAATACGGGTCCCAAGGAAGGCTCACGCAATACCACCATTGAATTCTTACCAATCTTATTCAAGCCGTCGTTGAGTCCGATGGATACGGTGGTCTTGCCTTCGCCTGCAGGTGTTGGACTGATGGCTGAAACCAAAACCAGATTTGATTTAGCGACCTTGCTTTCATCGATTAATGAAAGCGGCAGCTTGGCTTTGTACTTTCCGTATTGCTCCAAGTCATCTTCGTTGATGTTCAGCTTACGGGCAATTTCAATGACCGGTTGCAGTTTGGCATGTGTGGCAATCTCGAGATCGGTAAGGTGTGTGGTGGTAGTGGACATTGATGATGATCGTTATGATTTTTATGATTGGTTAAGATTTGATTTTTATGATTTTTGAACGCGAATTGAACTGATAAAGCGGATTTGCGCGGATCTTATTTAGTTTGATTATTTCTATTATTGTTACATTAACTGGGTCAATCGCCTTCCGCTCCCGCCTTCCGTCACTGTTACTGATATTTGGTCACTGGTTACCGGTCACTGGTCACCGGTCATTGGTCACTGATTTCTTCCACTCAAACTCCTCATTCTCCATCACCTCTTTCCCCCACACCGGTGCACGTCGTTTGATTTCCTCAACTAGAAAATCGCAGGCGTCCAATGCATCACGACGGTGCTTGGAAGAAGTGAACACGAACAGCGAAATTTCGCCGACTTTCACGCTGCCCAGGCTATGGTGGATGTGCAGACAGGTCAGCGAATACCGTAAAAAGGCCTCTTCACGGATCGCATGAAACACCTCATCGGCCATCTCGCGGTAGCAGGAATAATCGATGGCAGCCACTTTTAGACCCTCCCGTTCATCGGCACGAACTTGGCCTAAAAACAAGGAATGGGCACCAATATCGTGCTTAGTAGCATGTTTTTCAATGCTTTGCGATATAAATGCAGGACTTATGGGGCCTTCCACAAAGACCTCTTTCCGCTTCTTTTCAGCCATACGGCTAATTTATTGATTTCAAGTCAACCCCGAGCAAAATACCCCATAGTCGAAATGTAAAATTTCGGAGGCGGTTTTGGGGGCATGGGCCCCGTTTTTTGGGTTGCTGAGCAGCGACATTTTTTGCAGGGTATTGCCCTGTGCGTCCAGCAGCAAAAGTGCTGGTTCGAACGGAAAATCCAGCAAGAGCTTGATGGCTTCACCTGCCATCCACGATCCAATTAAACCGGGCAGGAAGCCGAATATACCGGCCACAATGCAGTCTGATGTTTCTGATGGAGCAGGTGGTTTTGGAAACACACAACGATAGGTGGCGCTTCGCGCTGCATCAGATATTTTTCGGTTGAATACCGCTAATTGGCCTTGGTGCCGAAGCAGCGAACCATGAATGAAAGGTTTTTTCAAAAGCACACACACATCATTGATCAGATAACGGGCATCAAATCGGTCGGTGCAATCCAGCACAACATCGTATGCATCCACAATCTCAACCGCATTTTTTGGCAGCAAACCTTCAGTATGCGTATGAATCAATACATGCGGATTCAACTCCCGTAAGCGCTGTACTGCTATCAACGCTTTTCCCTGACCCACATCTTGATGATGGAATAAGGGCTGTCGATGCAGATTGCTAACCGCTACCAAATCATGGTCGGCAATGCCAATGGTGCCGATACCGGCTTCTGCCAAATAGATCAAGGCGGGACATCCCAATCCACCGGCACCAACCACTAGCACAGAAGCGTTTTTCAATTTCAATTGACCATCCAAGCCCACGCCCGGCAGTTGCATTTGTCGCTGGTAGCGTTCCAATTCTTCTTTAGACAGTGACGGATTCATTGCAGGTCGTCGGGTGTGTTGATGTTGGCAAACGGATTATAGCTGCAAAGATGCGACACATCCACCAACAGAGGTTGTAATGCCAGCAGGATATTGTAAAGCCGATAATTGTTATCAGCAACGGCTTGTTCCAGTTGCGGCAATGCCGATGCGGAAATGATGGAGCAGAGCGTTTCCGTTTTTCCTTGATAGCAAGGTAGCAGATGCGGGTTGGTGTTCGATTCCTGGATGAGTTTATCCAAAATGGACATTTGCACCAATGGCATGTCGCATCCGATGAATAAATTTTGCTCCGTCGCGCTATGCTTCAACCCGGCAATAATACCACCTAGAGGTCCGATCTGCTCATAGGCATCCGGAATATTTGGAAATCCAAGTGAGGCGTGTGCCAAGTGGTTGCTGACAATGGTGATGTTGCTGAATCTTTGCATCAACGCATCTGCCACATATTGTATCATGGGCTTGCCACGAAAATCTACCAAAGCCTTGTCGGTACCCATGCGTGAGCTTTGGCCGCCGGCGAGGATGTAGGCGTTGATGTTGGATACCGTGTGCTGCATTTTACAAAGTTACATCGCGCAGCGCTATACTAAAAGCAATTTGAGGCCGGCAAAAAGCAGTACGCATCCCAATAGTATTTGCAAAGCTCTGTTGTTCATTTTCTTGCTACCCAACCATCCACCCAACAATCCTCCAACGATGGCCAACATGATGCCGGGGCCCATGGTGGTGGATAGCGCTATGACAGGCTGGCCAATGGCCAACAGCCCTGAAATGGAATTTACAAAAATGAATCCGGCCGACAACATGGCGGTTTGTTTTACAGAACACCACCGCAGGTGCAATAGCAGTGGGCTGAGGATGATGCCGCCACCAATACCAATGAGTCCGGAGAGCAAACCGATTGCAGCGCCGAGGATGGTGGGAAAAATCCAGCCAGGTTCAGTTGGTTTCGTTGGTTCCTTAAATGGCATAGTGATGCCGAATAGCCTGATCGACTGAAAGATTAAAACGGCCCCTAATAACTGTTTGTAAAGTTCGGCATCTATTTGGATGCTGGCTCCTAAATAGGCCAGCGGAATACTGCCCGCTACCAGTGGTAGGAGTAATTTCCATTCGGGTTTTTCGGTTCGATGGAATTGAAGGGCTGAAATCAATGCCACGCATACGTTCAATAGCAGAGCGGTTGGTTTCATCACCTCTGGTGCGAAACCGTACAAGGCCATTAAAGCCAGGTAACCACTGGCACCACCATGCCCCACGCTCGAGTAGAGGATGGCGATCAGGGCCATTAGAGCGAGAAAACCAAAATCCAAAGCGTGGCTGATTTTAAATGGGAAGTAGAATGGTTTCAACCACCGACTGCGCCAACACTTTTTCAGCGGCTGCTGGCAGTACGACCAACGCATTTGCTTTTGCAAACGAACGCATGATGTATGATTCTTGGCCGTCGAGAATTTTTACGGATTTGAAATCTGTAAAAGCCTTCATGAAACCGGTCATGCCAGGCTTGCGTTGATAATCGTGAGCCAAAGGCAAATACAAGCGGGGTAGCTCCTTTTCGGGATGGCTTTGCAGTGC
>JBMTLM010000168.1:0-4816 GCA_049431185.1 Bacteroidia bacterium
ATGCCATGATTTCATTGATCACCACCAACGTATCATTGGCCAATTGAGGAGCTACTGTGTAAATGAACACATCATGCTCGGCGCCGGCGGGCAGGTATCGAACGCTCTTGGCAGTATTGGCGGAGGCGGCTTGAATGTAGTACCGCACCCAGGTACCCGAGGCGAATCCAGGAATGGTGGCTCCATAGATGCCATCGCCGGAAAGACTATCGTCGTGTGCACCGTCATCGAACATCTGCGTTTTTTGGAATCTACCCACGATGTCGTTCGAGTAATACAGTTGCACATTGTCGATGCCATTGGTGGAGGTAACGCTGGCGCGGACGGTGACCGGCACCATATCCGTGGGCTGTTGGTATTGCACCCCGTTACTATAATAAGGTGCGGCCAAGATGTTTGGGGCCACCTGTTGGACCTCAGTATTGCTGTTGAGGTAGTTTTTGCGGGTGGTTACGAAGTTGCGCAGCACCTGTATTTCGTTGTTGTACTGCGTGTAGGAGTACATTTTCTTGGGATCGTTTTGCACGACGGTGTCCACCAGGGCGCGGAAGGCGTTGAAGCGGGCATTGGTTACGGCCGTGTCGAACTGCTCCGCAATGATGGTGCGCATGTGGGCGAGGTAGCGTTGACGCATGGTGGGTGCGGCCAGTAGTTTGTTGAGCAACGGATAGTTGACATTTTGAGCATTGTAGAACACACCCCAGGTGGTTGCGGGTGTGGGCTCCAAAGCGCTGTTGCCATCGTATTCATGTGGGGTCATGCGACCCGATACCTCATCATAATAGAGGTAGTAATCCATCTTTCCTTTGAATACATAGGAGTCGTCGTCGGTCCAGGCAATTTCGGAGGCGAGGTACCAGAGGGTACGATCCACATCCAAATAGTTGGCTAAAGTGTCTTCGAGTGCGGCAATAGGAGTGTTGTTGAGTTTGTTGGCCAGTAGCACCAAGTAATTCCACGGGGTGATGATGCCGTTGGACTCTTTTAATGTATAGTACTGCTTATAGGTGTTGGTGTCGGTGCCGAGGTAGTTGATGGCGGCGGTGCCATCGCCCCATTGGGGACCTCCACCACCGGGAGATCCGGGCGGTTTGTCGGCGCGCCACGAGATGCCGTTGTTGCTGAGATACCACTCTTCCCAAAAGTCATTATTCATCTGTTGGATGTTCGAATACAATCCCCAATTGGCGCCATTGAGGTAGAGTTTAACGAAACTCGATTGTGCCGTGGGGCAGTGGCGCTTGATCATGGAGGTGAAAAACACTTCGCGCATCATAGAGGGGTCCTGTGCGGCATTGTTCAGTTTGAAGGTGCTGTAGCCATCGAAATCCTGCGTGGTAATCCAATTGTCGAGTTCGATTTTGAACGACTTTTTTTGAGAGGTTCCCGTATTATAAGAGGTGTTTCCCCGGAACCTTACCCCCACACTATCATAAGTGATTCCATCCACTACCATGGTGGCTGGTAAGTAGGTTTTAGTGGCGTAATTGGTGGTAAGCTGGTTCCAAAAATTAGTGGAAGAAAAAGTGAGATAGATGGGCCTCACGAGGGTTTGGTCGTAGTAGTCGTTGTTAATGGTGGCCCCGGTGAGCAGCATGCGTCCATCGGGAGTGATTTCCATGTGATGGGGGAGGTTCTGGGCTTGAATTATCAGAGGGAAAAACGCCAATAAAATTGTAAGCTTTTTGATCATGTCCGTGTTTATGAAATCAATATGGATGATTCACTATGATGCCCTTTTCGAGGTATGGTTTAATGAGTAAAAGTAATAAACCAAGAAGAGGGGAGTGTAGGAGGGGAACACGGATTTGGCGGATTAATCAGATCAGCGCGGATTTGTTTTTCGTATAAAATCGAATCGGCGTCTATCTGTCAATTCCGTGTTCGCCACAGTCATTCCTTAATAATTTTCAAAACACACTCAATAAATACACCTCTTCCCGAAAAATATGACGAATGTTGTTGAAATATAAAATTTATTCTACTGACATTCAAGAGATAATGGAATTATTAACAATAAAATGACTTTCATCACTTGCGTCGTGTTGAATTTGGTGCCAAATTGCAAGAGTTTTGAAAATGCCTACCTAGGTCCCAACTGTTCCTAACCTGAATCGAACGAGACCTTTTGTTTTCACAGCGTAGCTGATTATTCCAATGAGACACCCTATCTCCATTGGTTTGGCGATTTAAAGATTAAAACTGATTATCAAGGCTTTGCGAAAATAGTCGCACAAGCCTATTGTCATGTTATGCCTGTAAAAGAATAAAAATTAAATCTCAATAACCCCCAATCAAAATGGAAAACAAGTACAATTTCAGTTCATTGTTCAGCCGGTGGATCACCATGCTGGCCGTTGTGGCACTCACATCGGTTACGGCTACGGCTCAAACCACTCCCCATGTGCTGTTCAAGCAGGACTTCTCATCGTCTGGTACGGTGTCGAGTTACGTGAACCTTAACAGCCCCTCTACGGGACAGTTCAACGGGATCACCTCATCGAGCGGATCAGCCGTTTCCATCACCGGAAACGCTTTGCGATTTGCACGTAACACCGGAGGTGTTTCATCATTCACCCGTAACACCGATATGGCGCCAGTGCCCAAAACGCTGAGCTATAAGTTTACGATGAATGTTACCAACAGCTCAATAACCAGCAATGCCGCAGTTTTCCAAGTTGGATCTGGTATGAACACCAACAATGCCGCAGCCGCATCGGGGAATACCTACGGAAGGTTTGCCGTCAATTTTACTGGCAGCAATGGTTTCGCCATTCGAAACATGGCCTCAGGGGCAGTATCCTCGGCATTCACCGGAGTTCAGGAAATTACTTGGACACTGAATAATTCAGGTGATACCATCAGCTATATCGCTCCCAATGGTGCTGTTGAAACGCTTCCCAATGACCGGATGGACATTTTCGTGGGCACCACCAAAGTGCACGACAACATGACTTGTTTGGCGGCCACCCTTGAAATGACCGATTTGAAATTTGTATTGCAAACGGGAATAGGTTCGGTAACCATTGACAATATCGATGTAACCTATGCCATTCCACACGTTGAGTGTCCTCCTTCTATAACAATGGTTGACACAGACCTAGATTTTTGTACGGCAGATTATACGCCTGTTCCTCCAACCATCTATTTCGGGCGGTCTGCTAATTCAGGTACCCAGTTGCTTTCCATCGATTATGGCCAGTCGTTCTGGCCATTAACTGCTAGTTTCAACGGACAGGATTTTTATCCAGAGGGCAGTGCTGATTTCTATTGGTCTTATGAGGACAGCTTGTTCAATACTTATGATTGCATCTCCTCCATCATCGTTCAAGACAACCAAGCTCCTGTTTTCACCAACACTTCAACAGCGGCATCGTACAGTCGTTTAGCTGACTCTGGTGTTTGTACCTATACGATAACTGCAACAGATACTCTTTTTGATTACAGTGCAGCCACAGACAACTGCGTAGATGTGGTGTTACTTGCTCCATCTGTTGATTTATCGGGTGCTTATACGGCAACAGGCCTTCCAAACCTGACCGGTGTGGTACTTCCTGTAGGAACCACCACGGCTACTTGGACGGTAAGTGATGGTAACAACGATCGTACTCGTACATTCGACATCGTAGTGGCCGATAACCAGAAGCCCATTTTCGCAGGTGTTCCTGCCAACATCGTGCAGCAGCGTTCATGCGCTGGCGCGGTGACTTGGACGGCGCCCACCGCTACTGATAATTGCGGTATGGCTTCTTTAACATCAACCCACACACCGGGTGTGACAGTGTTCCCCGTTGGTACCACCACGGTAACCTACACCGCCACCGATGTGAACGGCAATGCGGAAACCGCCTCCTTTACGGTAACCATCAACCAGCTCACCGCTTCGGCCGTTGGCACGGATGTTACTTGTAATGGTGCAGGCAACGGTTCCATCGACCTTACCGTAACCAACATCGCAAGCTCCGCCACTTATTTGTGGAGCAACGGTGCCACCACCGAAGACATTGCTTCTTTGGTTCCCGGCACTTATACGGTTACCGTTACGGATGGAGGTTGTAGTACCACTGCAACCGCTACCATCGCTGAACCTGCAGTGTTGACGGCATCCACCACGCAAACCAATGTTACTTGTAACGGTTTGTCGAACGGATCCATTGACCTCAGCATCGCCGGCGGTAACACCGGCTTCACTTATTTGTGGAGCAATGGTGCCACCACGCAAGACATCAGCGGTTTGGTTGCAGGTACATATAATGTAACCGTAACCGACAACAAAGGATGTACGGCAACGGCAACGGCTACCATTACGCAACCGGATGTGTTGGTTGCAACGGCCACATCCGCAGGTAACATTTTCTGCGGAGCCACCACAACCGACATCACTGTAGCCGCTTCAGGAGGCACCACCCCATACACGGGCGTTGGTGTCTTCGCTGTTTCTGCGGGTACCTACTCTTATAATGTAACGGACGCCAATGGTTGTGCAGCAACTTCCAACAGCGTGGCAGTACAATACCTGCCTGTGCACAACACCACGGCCAACACACGTCACGCCACCATACAGAGTGCAATCAACGCAGCTACTGCCGGTGATAACATCGACATCTGTGCGGGCACTTACAATGAAACACTCACCGTTGACAAGCGATTGACGTTGGACGGTGCAGGTGCTACCACCATCATCAACACCACTGTTGCAGGAACTAAAGCTATGATGGTTACCGCCACCGGTGCCAACGCTACCGATCGTTTAGTGATCAAAGACATGGCCTTTACCGGTCCAAGCAACACTGGCGGCAGCGATGCGATTTCGTTT
>JBMTLM010000169.1:0-4791 GCA_049431185.1 Bacteroidia bacterium
GGATGATTGGTTCATTTTTTACGAATTGATCCACAACAGGAATGGAGGTTGGATTCATGAATGTGAACATGGCTTCAAAGGCAGATAGTCCGGTAGCCACCTCATAATGATCTTCTGATTTAAGTCGAATGTTCGTAGCGCCCGGTATTTCGGAGCCTCCCTTGGCAACCAAATCGCCTTCGGAGAAGATGTTGAGCGTACGAAGCATCCCACCGGGTCCTGCCGTGGTGTCCTGCTTGAATCCACCGATCAAAACAACTCCTTCCACCTTGGATGCACGAATGGAGTCTTTGCAGAAATTGTAAACAAGTCCTGATCCTGCGGAATGACCAACCAAATACACTTTTTTGGATTGTGTGATGGCTAAAACGGAGTCAATTAAAAGATCCAAATCGGACGAGGCGCCTCCCCTACCGAAAGCAAGGGAATTCCAATCAAAGGCGTGAAGCCATTGTGGAGGATACCCATTTAACTTAAATCGGTTTATTTGTTCAGAATACGTATCTCCGGAGGCGAGCATGCCATGGACGAAGATAATTGGCAGCTTTTCGTTGTTGGCTGAGGATGGTGTTGTGAAAAACAAATAAATCACCAGCACAAAAGCATTCATTACAGGCGCAGCATCAAAATTTTTAGAATTCATGGCTCTAAATTGAAAAACACAACTTAACCTAACAACCTTCGGTTTAAAATTTAATAGAAAATGCATCGGAATTTCATAAAAAAGGGCTTCCCAGAAGGAAGCCCTTTAAAATGATAAAGGATATTATTCAAATCAATGGAACACAGCCAATGATTTCACCTCTGTTTTATTGTCGGCGGTGATGCGAACCAAATAAACCTGGTCTTCGAGCGACTTAGTGTTTATGGCAATGCTGTTGATACCTTTTTCAGCGTTATGCTGAATGCTAAGCACAATGCGACCGGCCATATCCGTGATATCTAATGAAACCATTGTTTCGCTGGCAATATTGATTTCAACTATAGCCTGGGCATCCACAGGATTTGGATAAACGTTAGCACCGAATGTTATGTCAGAAAACTTGGCTGAAGAGTACGTGGACGTACAGGTAAGATCGCCATTGTCCATGATACCATTATCATAGTTTTCATTAATAGCCGTTAAAGCTGCGTTCAATTCAATAACGGAATAGGCAGCCGAGCAACCGCCAATCACATCATTGGCAACCTGCAAGAGCTGGCTAACAGTCATGCCCTCGAAAGGAGCTACATTCACATAGCGGTCACCCAAGAAATCTTCAGAGGAAGCAAAATCAGGGTCATACGCATCGAAACCTACAGACAAACTGGCGGCTACCAATTGAGCTGCAAGCACGTTGTTATAGCTCATGTCGTCCACCATGTTACCGGCAGGCAACAACGATGGAGAACTTCCACTAGGCAACCAATCTGTTACCATCTGGGCTGTGGTAAGGGATAGCGTGTTATCGCAACCAATGGTGATACCTGTGGGGAATGCGCCAGCAAAGTTGGCATGCAAGTACACTCCAGGATTGCTTCCATTGGGCTGAGCGCCCCATCCACCGATGGTGTAAGTGCGAAGCGTGTCGCATCCGTTGTCTGTACATTCAATTCCACCGAAATCGAACATGGCAGCACAGCCATTGGCATCGACGATGTTAACAGCGAACTCCTCCGCAGCACAAAGGCCATTAACTTCCAAACCACCTGACATTCCATTGGACCAATTGATGGCATAAGGAGCAGTTCCGCCTGCAATTTCGATAGCAGCAGAACCATCACAGACTCCGGAAGCACAATCACTCGTAGGAACGGATGATCCTGAAACAATCAATGCAGCTGGCTGGAGGATTTCAAAGGTCAATGACTTTGAAACATTGATGGCATCGGTAACTGTAACCGTATAGATACCGGCTGTAAGACCGGAAAGATCTTCAGAAGTGGCACCATTGCTCCACTGGATGGAATATGGAGGAACACCATCCACGATGGTCAAATCAATGGAGCCGTTGGCATCACCATAGCACAATGCATCCGCTTTAATACCGGAGATCTTCAATTCGCAGACAAGGTAATTGCCCATTACCAAGCCGTTGTCGTAATTCCTGTTGACCATATCAACGGCGTTGTTATAGTCAGCAAAGGAAAAGTTGGCTGCGGTGCATCCGCCGATCTTGCGATTGGCCTGGTCATACAGTTGTCCAACGGTCCAGCCCAAGAAAGGACCTTGCGCAATGTAAAGATCCCTCAAGCGGCCGAGTGAAGAGCCAAAGTTGGCATCATACTCGTCGAAACGAAGGTTCAATGCCAGTGTGACCAATTGTCCTGCGAAGACATTCTTATGGGCACTGCGTGATGGGTTCACCAAGGTTCCGCTGGGCAACTTGTTTGGGGTTGATGTTTGAGGCAAGTAGCTTCTCACTGCCAAAGCAGAAGTGAGGCGCAATTTGTTGGTACAACCAATTTCAAGCCCTGTTGGGAAGGCGGCTGCGAAGTTGTTGTTTAGGTAGGTGCCGGGGTTACTACCATTAGGCGTCGATGCCCATCCACCCTGGGTTTGGGTTCTGTAGCCGGGGCATGATACTACCTGTGCATTTGAGTAGCCACTGATTGCGCATAGCAATAAGGCTGCTAAGAGTTGTTTTTTAAGCATGGCTTTGTTTTTTTAGAGATTTAAGGACAAGGAACCTCAGCGCAGAAGCTAATGCCTGATTTTTTTGACCAACAGCTAAAATTTGTTATCCAATGTCGCTTGGGTGATGGTTAAAACAGGTAATCAATAAGATGCTTAAAAGATTTACGGGTATTGATTATCAATTACTTGAGCCGCCAAGCAGGGCCGATCTATTATCATCCATGCGGGATTTTATTTCAGAAGCAACGATTCTGCTTTGTTATGGCCGTATTACCTTCGTGCCATGTGCGGTCGATTCTCATTAACCAAAAACGAGGCGGAACTGGAGGATCGCTTCGGTGCCAAGTTTTATTCCAAAGACCTAATTAAGAGATACAATGTGGCTCCTAGCCAATTGGCCTTGGTCTTGGCGAGCAATAAACCCTCCGAATTTCAGTTCTTCAAATGGGGCTTGGTGCCTTCTTGGGCCAAAGACCCCTCGATCGGCAACAAAATGATCAATGCACGCGTAGAATCCCTGACCGAAAAACCTTCCTTCAAGAATCTGATCAACCGTAAGCGTTGCATGGTTATCAGTGACGGATTTTACGAATGGAGGAATGTGAATGGTAAGAAAAAGCCCGTACGCATCACCCTAAAGGATGATTCCGTCTTTGCCATGGCGGGATTATGGGACGAATGGATGGATCCTATCCACAAAACCCCGACCTTTACCTTCACGATCATCACCGTTCCAGCCAATGACATGATTGCTACCATTCACGACCGAATGCCCGCCATATTGCCCATGTCATCGGAGCATGACTGGCTAGATTTGAAACCCGTCAGCGAATTGGACCATCCCTACCCTGGTAACCAAATGAACCTTTTCCCAGTATCGGATCAGTTGAATTCACCAGCCAACGACTCCCCGGAACTCATCAAACCCATAGATAACCTGTTTAGCTCATAATCCAACGATGAAAAAGTACATTGTTCAATTCCTAGCTGTTTCAGCTGCATTATTTATTTCACCAAAGGTTCAATCGCAAGACGTTGAAGCCGAAGGTAACGACATGATGCACTGGCAACATGCTTCCCCTGAAGACATGGTGTCATGGGGTGTTTCCTCCTCCAAAGCGCACAAGGAATTATTCAAATCCCCTACCAAAAAAACAATAGTGGTGGCGGTGATTGATGGAGGTGTTGATACCACTCACCCTGATTTAAAAGCAAACATGTGGACCAACCAAGATGAGATCCCCGGCAACGGCCAAGACGATGACCGCAATGGATACATCGATGACTATTGGGGATGGAATTTCATCGGCGGACCATCCGGAGACATTGGACCTGAGAATACGGAGGCAGTGAGGATCTACAAGAAGTGGAGTAATCAATTCAGCAAAAAAACCAGGAAACAAGTCAGCAAGGAGGATCGAGCCAGCTTTGACACATACAAAGCCGCAGAAATGAAAGTGCTTTCCGAACTGCTGCAAGCCTCCATGAACATTGCCGATTACGAATCGACCAAAAAGCATTTGGATAAGATTGTCTCCCTGATGGGGGATGAAGAATTTAGTGTAGATGAACTTAGGAGTATCAAGGATGATGACGAATCATTCATGCTGACCGTGGAAGCAGTGGCAGGTGCCATCGAAAATGAGGTTACCTTCAAGACCATCTACGAAGGCATCATGGAGGGCTACAACTATTACTATGTAGCGGTAAACCACCATTACAATACTGACTTCGATGCCCGTCACATTGTAGGAGATAACCCGGAGGATTTCACCAATAAAACCTATGGCAACAGCAATGTCATGGGTCCTGATGCCAGCCATGGCACCCATGTGGCAGGCATAATTGGAGCTGTGAGGAACAATGACCTGGGTATGGATGGTATTGCCTCCGACGTGCGCATCATGGCCATCAGGGCGGTTCCTGATGGAGATGAGCGAGACAAGGATGTTGCCAACGCCATCCGCTATGCGGTGGATAATGGCGCCCATATCATCAATATGAGCTTTGGTAAATCGTTTTCCCCGAACAAACAATACGTCGAGGACGCCATTGCGTATGCGGCTTCTAAAAATGTGTTGATGGTGCACGCAGCCGGTAATGACGGTGCCAATGTGGATTAAACAAATTATAATCTAGATGTACAACGATTGTTTTTAGAAATGTTCTTAAGT
>JBMTLM010000170.1:0-4731 GCA_049431185.1 Bacteroidia bacterium
GCATGTCCAGATTGAAGACATGCTGAAGGATACGGAATTTGATTGTATTATAATTGAAAGTTTGTTCATGCTGCCATATGTACAAACCATAAGAAAAAAATCGAAGGCATTGGTGTTGTATCGTGCACATAATATCGAACATCGCATATGGAAAAGAATGGCATCGCAGAGCCTCAATCCAATCAAGCGTTGGTATTTTGCATTTTTGGCCAAACGGCTTGAGCAGTATGAACGAAAAGCGATACATTGGGTTGATGCGATATTGCCGCTTACTGCTACCGATGCATCATGGTTTGAATCGATTGGCCATGAGTTAACCATCAAGGTTATGCCCATTGGAATTCGCATACAGCAATATGAGGCTATACAATTGAATCATTCGGATTTGAGTGTTTTTCACGTTGGATCTATGGATTGGTTACCCAATGTTGAGGGTATTACCTGGTTTGTTGATCAGGTATGGCCTATGGTTCGTGAAACTTGTCCAGATGCTAAATTGTACCTGGCTGGTAAAGGGATGCCAGATTTCCTTTTCAAAAAAGCTGAAAACGGTATCATGGTCTCTGGTTATGTTAATGACCTGAAAGATTTTATGAATGAAAAACAAATCATGGTGGTTCCGCTTTTTTCCGGTAGTGGCATGCGAGTCAAGATTCTTGAAGGTATGGCGGCAGCACGAACAATCGTTTCCACCAAAATTGGGGCAGAAGGAATTGAGTGTATACCGGGGAAAGATATTTTATTGGCCGATGATGCAATGAGTTTTGCTTCCCACATCGTTCATTGTATACAAAATCCTAAACATGCCGTCGAAATCGGCTTGAATGGTAAATCGTTGGCCCAAAGCAAATATGATGCAATCAAGATTGGTAAAGAGCTTTTTGATTTTGTTTCGGATTGCAAAAAAATGCATCAATGAGAATTGCCTACATAACATCCAGATTTGCTAATCCGCTGGAGAAAGGCGATAAGTTAAGAGCCTACCAACAAATTAAACAGTTGAAGGCCATGGGACATCAGGTTCATTTGTATGCTGTTTCTGATAATCCGGTAAAAAGCCACCACTTGGATGCTATCAATGCAATCTGTGCTTCCGTATTTATTTACCGATTATCTCGTTTAGATATTTTCAGGAATATTTTAAAATCGCTTTTGCTAGGAGAGTCCGTACAATCTTCATACTTCTATGTTTCCGGTTTCCACCGTTTGCTGAAAAGGCAAATGTCGGAACTGAAACCTGATGTCATGTTTTTTCAATTGATCAGAACAGCCCGATATGCCGAGGGAATGGATGGTTTTCCAAAAATGTTGGACTACCAAGATGCCTTTTCAAAAGGAATGCAACAACGTTCATCCAGCGGAGGGTTGTACAATCGCTTAATATTCGGCAGGGAATATCGGCTGCTTAGCCTTTTTGAAAAAGCATGCATGGGTAAATTTAATGCCCTTTCGATTATCACAGAGGCTGATCGATTGGCCATCGATCCTGAAAACAAATTTGGTATAACCATAGTTCCTAATTCCGTTGAGTTGGAGTATTTTGACGCCCCGTCTGGATCTCGTCCTCATGATATATTGTTTGTGGGAAATATGGGGTATCCGCCCAATGTGGAGGCGGCGTGCTTCTTGGTGAATGAAATCATGCCTTTCGTATGGCAGACTTTGCCAGATACCAAGGTTTTACTGGCAGGGGCAAATCCAACGGCCGCTGTCAAGTCATTATCCTCTAACAGGGTTTTCGTTACAGGATGGGTCGATGACATTCGTACATGTTACCAATCATCCAAGCTTTTCGTTGCACCTATGCTTACAGGAACTGGACTTCAGAATAAGTTGTTGGAAGGATTAGCCATGGGCCTGCCTTGTTTTACTACACCTTTGTGTGCCTCAACGTTGGCAACGGGCTATGATGAGGTGGTTACAGTATGCATGAACGCTGATCAGTTCGCATCAAAAATTGTAGAACACTTGGGTTCACCCGTCAATTATGAGCAATTCAGAACCCAAAGCCGTGCTTATGTTTCGAAAAACTATGATTCAAACCATGTTGGTAAACAACTAATAGCTATTTTGGAAAAAGCAATGGCCAATCAAGCACAAAAAAGAAAACCGTGACCTTACGGGATCACGGTTTCTTTTTTTGATCCACCCTCCGAACCGAGGACCTTACGGGGTCGACGTGGAATGGTGATCATCTGAACTAACCAATAAACCAAATCTGACTTTTCAACGATTCCTTTTCATGAAAGGTTACAGGTGCCGAAAATCGCTGTAACGCCATTTCCGACACCTGCAAAAACCTGTTCAAACCATTACAACCATTATAGAAACCATTGAATATTAGATGAGTGCTTTCATACTGATGAGTGAGGTCAAGGTAATATGCATGTTAGTATCATGTTTGGGACTGCGCCTTAGGGTCTCACAATTGAAAGGAATGGCTTGTATTTACCTCACGTTGATAGCATATGTCGTTGTAATTCAATTTGATGTGTTTGTTTGTTGATTTTAAGGATTCAAAAAGGTGTGTAAGATTTCATACGTTTTGAATCAAAATGCAAAGCCCATGTGTTAATACGGGTGAGTTTAGACCGCCTTTCATTGATTAACTTTGAATGATCTTTTTAAAAACATGTTGAATTTGAGAAAACTTGATACCATTGAAGCGGCTCTTGAGGATATCAAGGCAGGAAAAGTGGTTATCGTCGTGGATGATGAGGACCGAGAAAATGAGGGTGACTTTATTGCAGCGTCTAGATGCGCAACGCCCGAGCTGGTTAATTTCATGGCTACTCATGGTCGCGGTTTGATTTGTGTAAGCCTAACACCTGAGCGATGCGAAGATTTGAGATTGGAGATGATGGTGAGTCGCAATACCTCCAGTAACGAAACTCAATTCACCATATCCGTGGATTTATTGGGACATGGTTGTACCACTGGCATATCCGCTTCCGACCGATCCAAAACCATTCAAGCGCTAATTCATCCTGCAACCAAACCGGATGATCTGGGGCGTCCAGGACATATTTTCCCATTAAGGGCCGTGAATGGAGGTGTGTTGCGTAGGGCTGGTCATACAGAGGCGTCTATGGACCTGGCTCGTTTAGCAGGCTTCGAGTCCTCAGGAGTACTTGTTGAAATTATGAACGATGATGGATCCATGGCTCGTTTGCCCGATCTGTTTTTGATTGCCGAAAAGTTCGGATTGAAGGTGATTTCAATTCAGGATCTCATATCCTACAGGTTGCGCACGGAAAGCCTGATTGAAAAAGAAGTTCGAGTGAAATTACCTACTTCCTACGGCGATTTCGATTTGATTGCCTATAAGCAACTCAATACGGAACAACCGCATGTGGCATTGGTGAAGGGCGACGTTAGTGGCGATGAGCCGGTACTTGTACGGGTGCACTCTTCATGTTTGACCGGAGATATCTTCGGTTCCTGCAGATGTGATTGCGGTCCGCAATTGCATCGTGCCATGCAGATGATTGAGGAGGCTGGCAAAGGAGTCATCGTTTACATGAACCAGGAAGGAAGGGGAATCGGGTTGGTGAATAAACTCAAGGCCTATAAACTACAGGAAATGGGACGCGACACGGTAGAGGCCAATCTGGAATTGGGCTTCTCCATGGATGAGCGTGACTACGGAGTAGGAGCACAAATTCTGCGTGACCTTGGAGTCCGTAAAATGCGCTTAATGACCAACAATCCTACAAAGCGAGCAGGGCTGGTAGGTTATGGTTTGGAGATTGTAGAGAATGTGCCTATCGAAATTGTTTCCAACTCGCATAACCGATTGTACCTGGAGACCAAACGTGACAAAATGGGTCATAGCTTGAAATTAGACCACTAAAAAGCTTTTCTCTACTTCTGTTTCCATTTGATGGAACATCCTATGGCCTTTGTCATTGCGGTACTTACCTTGGAGCCGTTGTTCAATTCATCAATGGCATTCTCAATGTATTTCTTGTCTGCAGCAACAGGGTCATCCGTGTTATTGTCAATGGCTCCGATGTATTTTACAACATAAGCGCCATCCGAATCCTTTTGTAAAAGGAATACATGCGGTGTTCTGGTAGCACCAAAGGCTTTGGCTGTTTCCTGTGTTTCATCGTGCAGATACACGAATGGGAATTTCTTTTCTCGTGCACGTTTCTTCATGTTTTTGTAAGAGTCCTCTGGCACTCGCTCAGCATCGTTGGGGTTGATGGCCACAATGGGATAACCTACAGCTGCATATTTTTGATGTAAGGCGATAATGCGATCCTCATAGGCAATGCTGAATGGGCAATTATTACAGGTAAATACGATGATCGCACCCTTGTTGTTTTGCATACCAGCTAGGGATACCATTTTGCCGTCTATGTTCTTGAGATTGAAATCAACGGCTTTGTCACCTACATTCAATCCTTGCCCATACGTGTAAAAAGTGTTGGAGGTGATGATTGAAAATAGCAAGAGAAGAAACAATCGTTTGTTCATGATATTTATTTGTTTAAGATTTGTTGAATCGTATCATTCAGCGTACTGCAAGTGAATTCCCCTTCATGAAATAGTTTAACGCCGCCGCTGTTTTTAATGAATAATGTGGCTGGTATTGCGCCAGTCCAGGATGGATCGACCTTGTTTATCCAAGCATCGTAATCAGGTTCATCCAACAACCATGTTTCAGGTCCTTTTCCTTGTTTAATCAAAAATGGTTTGAGGACGCTTTCCAGTTGTCTTTTGAAA